>CACXCK010000069.1 GCA_902766135.1 uncultured Erysipelotrichaceae bacterium | reverse complement strand
TCATTTTGAACTTCAATTCCATCTACTGATTTATTATACAAGTGATTAATAACAATAGGAATAACTCCATTACCAGTACACAAATCTATAATTTTATTATCATTTTTACGTATTTGGGCAAATTCAGCTAATAAAATAGAATCCAAAGAAAACTTAAACCCATCATCAAATTGATAAACTTTTAAATTAGGATAATCAAATAACCAATTATTTACTTTGTTCATTTAGTATTACTTCCTCAATTTCATCATTAACAATAACTTTATAACGACGATTTAAAATATCCACACTAATAACATTTCCCATACCATTCTTGGTTTTTACCTTTTGACCAACACTTGGCATACCATATCCACATCTCGTATACTCTTCATCTTCAAAAGCTAAACAACACAAAAGTCTACCACAAACTCCATTAATTTTACTTGGATTCAAAGCTAAATTTTGATTTTTAGCCATATTCATCGTAACAGTATCAAAAGACTTTAAAAATCTAGCGCAACATATTTCTTTACCACAAACTCCAATTCCCGCAACATTACAAGCTCTATCACGAGCTCCAATTTGCCGCAAATCAATTCTTGTATGATATAATGATGCTAATTTTTTGGCTAGTTCTCTAAAATCAATACGCGAATCAGCATAAAAATTAAAAGTTAATTGTTGTTTATCAAAAGTATATGATGCATCAATAAAATTCATCTTTAAATCTAAACTAGAAGCAATACTCTTCGCTTTTTGTAAAGCTTTCTCAGCATTTTTCAAATTATCTAGATATTCTTTATTATCATTATCTGAAGCTTTTCTAATTATATGTTTTAAATCATGATTTTCAAGTACTGCGGAAGATTTATCAATCTTCGACGTAATCTTTCCATACTGCAAGCCCTTTTCTGTTTCGACAATAACATTATCATTAATCTCATAGTTAATATTTAAACCATCAAAATAATATACTTTACCCTTATTTTGAAAAACAATACCATAAACGTTCATATAATCACCTCAATCAAAAATTACCTACCATTATATCACAGACATTGAGCTTCTAAAACAAAAGAATCAAGCGATAATAAAATATTAATATTATAATTAACTCTTCTTAAATACTTAGAAATAAGATTTAGCCAAGAAATATAATAATCACTACCCTTATTAAGTAAAAAAGATAACTCAATATATTTTAAATCTGTTACATTCAAAGAAACATCTAACAAGTGTTCAAATACATAAAACAAATTTTTCAAAAAATTCAAATAATCAACACGACTTTCAAATTTACTAATCAAATAATTTTTATTATATAAAAGGCCAGCTTGTTTATAATTATTTAAAAAATCAAAAACCAAAGTTAAATCTAATTTATCTAAATAACTAACATCATCATAATAATCAAAAAGAATCTGACATCGACTTTGAATAGTTTCCATCACGTTATCTTTATTATTAGTAATAAAAAAACCTATAATATCATCCTCTGGTTCCTCCAAAAACTTCAAAATAGTATTCGCGCTAGAAGAATTTAAAAGTTCTGCATTCTTAATAATATAAATATTATACTTAGAAAAAACAGGCTTAGTTTTAAAAGAATCTTTTAAACTTAATAACTGTTCCTTCTTAATAACATTACCATCAGGCTCAATAACAATCAAACTTGGCAAATTACCTGAATCTACCAACCTACAAAGATTACAAATATCACATTCATCTTTATAAACAGAAGGACAATTAATCATTTTAATAAAATTTAAAACCGAATTATAAGTTTTATCATATTGATTAGTTTGAACCAAAAAAGCATGAGCAAGCTTACGCTCATGAAATTCATTAATTAAAGTTTGAACAAACAAATCATGTTTCAAGAAACCTCACCAATAACTATTTTACTATATAAAATAGAATAATAAAAGATATTAATCCCGGAAAACCCAAAAAATAAACGCCAAATAAAGTAAAAATATTAATTGGAACAACAACATGCAAAAAAGATAACAAATAATTACACAAATATAAAATCATAAAAGCTCCAACCATTTTTTTTAAAAAATCTACAATTTTCCTTTTCATATTATTAAATAGTATTCAAGTTAAAAAAAAATATGTATTATATTTCCCGGGAAATAAAATACATACTAAGAAATCTTTTTTCGATCTTCTAAAGCTCTATCCAAAGTCATCATATCTAAATAATCAATTTCAGCGCCAATAGGTAAACCATAAGAAAGACGACTAATAATTACATTTTTATTTTCAAAAATTTTTTTTAAATATAAAGTAGTTGTTTCACCTTCAATTGAACTTTTTAATGCCAAAATCAACTCTGGATTATCTAAAGAATCTACTCTCTTAACAAGCGAAGATATATTAATATCTTCAGCCCCTAAATTTTCCATTGGCGAAATAAGACCATTCAACACATGATAAACGCCCTTGTAATTGCCAGCTTTTTCAAAAGCAAAAGCACTTTTATAATCTTCAATAACACAAATAACATTCTGATTTCGATTAGGATTAGAACAAACTGAACAAATATCCTGATCAGTTAAATTGCCACAAATCGAACAAGGTTTTAACTTTTTTTTAACAATAGATAGTGAATGACTTGCATTATCAAGAATATCATCGTCAAGATCCAAAGTCGCCAAAGCCATTCTTTCAGCACTTTTTTCACCAATGCCAGGAAGTTTTTTATAAAAAGATATAAGCTCTTCTAAGCTTTCAGGATAAACTTTCATACTACATTAAGCCGTTCAACATAGAAGAATATTGTCCTAGTTTAGTTTCATACTCACTATCAATTTTCTTCATTGCATCATTAGTAGCCAAAACAATAAAATCTTGTAACATATCAATATCATCCATAGTTAATGCTGCATTATCAATAGTACATGAAATCATTTCTCTTTTACCATTAAATAAAACCTTAACAAATTCGTATTTTCCCTCAAAAGTTTGTGATTCTAATTCAGATTTCTTTTTTTGTATATCTCTTTGCATTTTTTGAGCTTGTTGCATCAAAGCTTGCATATTCATATTTATACCTTCTTTCTAAACAATTTCTATTTTATCACTTTCAAAAATATTTGTCTCTAAAATTTCATCATTCTGAGTAGTATTTATATCATCTTCAATATTCTCAGGAATAAATTTATAAATATATCCGTTTTTAATATTGGTAACATACTCTTTTTTTACATTAAGCCATTCATTTTTTGATAGAACGATAAAGTGCATAACCTCATCAAAATAAGATTTTACTTCATCCTCTAAGATTTTTAAGTTTTCATTAATAATATGCTTAGTACTATCTAAATCTGTTACCAAAATTGCATAAGAAGATGACGAAGCAACAACGTCTGTATCAGAAACATAAGAAATAACTTCATCAGATAAACGAGAAGAGTCTCTAATATCATTCCAAATTTGCTTAATATCATTTAAAATGGACTTTTTAGCCCCATAAAAGCAATTATTAATGCGAAGTTTAACAAAATCATCAGAGACTTGAACAGACGAAACATCATCATGAGAAGAAAAACTAGAAGAAACTGATAGATTATCGTTATCTTGAATCTTAGAATTAACTAAATCATCACTTTTTGCTGTATTTAAAATATTAATAGATTCATCAGCATGAGGAGTAACATCATGAGCAAGATTATTAATTAAAATAAGCTCCAATAACATAAAAGGATTAACATTAATATTTATCTCATTGAAAATCGAATTAAATTCAAAAACAATTGACTTAACCTGTGAATAAGTTAGTCTTTTAAACTTATTATTATTAAAAGAGCCAACTAAAGAATCAATAAACTTTTTCATAAAAATCTTATAATCAGCACCAGAAGTTGATAACTGACTAAAATATTCATGAAGAGAAGTTAAATTGCTAGAATCTAACGCTTCAATAACATTATTAATAAAAGAATAAGAAATAGAGCCATAATTAGCAACAATTAAATCAGTAGTAATTTTAGTATTTGTAGAAGATAACTGATCTAATAGACTTAAAGCATCCCTCATTCCACCCTCAGATAAAGAAGCAATTTCCAAAATTGCATCATCATCAATAGAAATATTTTCATTTTTACAAACAAATTTAAGTTGATTGCACAAATCATCTAAAGAAATCTTTGTAAAATTAAAACGTTGACATCGAGACAAAATAGTAATTGGGACACTCTCAATATTAGTAGTAGCCATGATAAACACTGCATGGCTAGGAGGTTCTTCAAGTGTCAGCAATAAAGCATTAAAAGCACTTTGAGTCATCATATGAACCTCATCAATAATGTATACCTTATACTTTCCTTCAGTAGGAGCTATTTTAACATTATTAATAAGTTCACGTATATCGTCAACGCCATTATTAGAAGCAGCATCAATCTCAATAATATCGGGACTATTACTAAAAGATAAACAATTACTACACTTACCACAAGCTTCACCGTCAACAGGTGAAAGGCAATTAATAGTCTTAGCAAATATTTTTGCAGAACTAGTTTTACCAGTACCTCTAGGCCCAGTAAAAATATAAGCATGAGCTATTTTATTGTTAATAACTGCGTTCTTAAGCATTTCAACAGTAAATTTTTGTCCAACCATTTCATCAAATCTAGTAGGACGATATTTTCGATACAAAACTTTGTAATCCATCATAATCCCCCTCCGGTAAAAATATTATAGCATAAAAAAAGAAAGATTATCGCTTTTCTTTAAAAAAAGAAGATAATTTATCCTTATAACTACGAGATAGATCAGATTCAAACAAAAGAAAATCTGTATTATCAAATTCCTTTTTAAAATCGGGTTTATCAAGCAAATAAATTACTTTTCTAATTCGAGATTGCTTAATAATAGACTCACACATTGAACACGGTTTTAAAGTAACAAGAAGAGTCAAATCAGACAAATTCCATCTTTCTAACTTCTTAGAAGCATTTATAATAGCATTAATCTCCGCATGTTCCAACACATTATGATTTATTTCTCTAGTATTATGAGCAATTGAAACAATATTATCATTGTCATCGATCAACATTGCAGCTATTGGAACATCTGAATGTTGATAACTGCTATCACATTCATTTAATAATAAAGAAAAAAAATAAGAATAATCCTTCATATAACCTCCAAATAAAAAAAGTGCACACAAACAGAGATTGATGTGGCTGCTAACTTCCGTTCCTGACCAGGTTACAATATGTTTGTTGCACAAAAAAATAATACCAAAAGAATCATTAAAAATCAACATTAAACTACAATTACTAGAACAAAAAAAGCAAATTAGTTAAGCCAAAAGTTAAAATTAGCTATACCGAAATTAATATTTGGCTAAGCAGTTTATTAAAAAGGAACAAAAAAATTAATGTTTCACGTGGAACATAACAAAATTTCAAACATATAATTGAAAGATAAATATAAGGGATAATAGTTTCACGTGGAACATTGAATATATTATCAAATCAAATTGATATGCTTAAATGTTAATAAACTATATATTAAAAAAATGAAAATATTATTAGCAAAAGAAAAGATGTTTCACGTGGAACTAAATGTTATTCAATTTATATAGCATATAAATAATTAATTAACTAACATTAAATTAATAACAAATATAAAATACTTTAGATTTTATGATAAGCTAATATTTAAAGATAAAAAATAATTCATATATAAAAATTAACCTATGTTTCACGTGGAACATAGTTATACACCAATTTATGTTTAATGTAAAACTTAGAACTAATCAAAATAATATAAAGAATGTAACGGAATTGTTAGTATTTAATTAATTAAAACCATAATTTATACTAAGAAAAATAAAACATATTGATATTTAAGCGTTGAGGATGAAAATATATTTATCAATAATTATGTTTCACGTGGAACATAGTTATACACTTTTTTTATGTTTCACGTGGAACATATTTTTTCTAAGAAAAAAACTTTTTAATAATAATCAATGTTTCACGTGAAACATTATAACTAAAAACTAATATTTAAAATTAGCATAGGAAATTTTTAATATTAGTTATACAAAAAAACAATAATAGCAATACATAATAAAAAAAAGAAGGATTATTTATTTCCTTCTTCATTATTAGTATCATCATTATGATCAACTATACTAATAGTGGATACTTTTTGGTTATCTTTTAAATTAATTAATCTAACACCTTGAGTAACTCTTCCCAACGTAGAGATTTGATCAAGAGGTAATCTGATTAAAATACCAGAATCAGTAATAATTACAACATCAGCATTATCAAATGTAATCTTAAACGCCGCAATAGCACCGTTCTTATCAGTAATATTTAAAGCTTTTACCCCTTTGCTACCTCTACTTGTTTCTCTAAAGTCACTAACAAGCGTTTGCTTACCATAACCTTTCTCAGTAACAATTAATATTTTATCAGAATCTTTTGTAACTTCAGCACCAATACAGTTAATAGATTCATCCATTGAAATACCACGTACACCACTAGCTGTTCGGCCCATAACACGAACATTTGTTTCACTAAACTTAACCATCCGGCCAGCACTAGAACCAATTAAAACTAAATTATTACCAGAAGTCTTACGAACACTAATTAATTCATCATTTTCACGTAACGAGATACAGATTTTACCACTATTTCTAATATTATCAAATTCACTTATCAAAGTTCTCTTAACAATACCATTTTTCGTAACAAACAAGAAATATTTACTTTCCTCATCATTAGAAAGTGATATCATCGAATTGATTTTCTCATCCTTCTCAAACGGTAACAAGTTGATAACTGGCAATCCTTTTGATTGTCGACTAAATTCCGGTATTTCATAACCCTTCATTCGGTAAACTTTACCTTTATTAGTAAAGAATAAAATATGATCATGTGTTGATAAGTTTAATATTTGATCAACATAATCTTCTTCATTAGTACTCATCCCTCTAATTCCTACACCACCACGGTTTTGTGATTTAAAATTATCAATAGCAGTTCTCTTTATATAACCATTTTGTGTTAAAGCAACCATAATATTCTCTTCAGGAATAAGTGATTCATCTTCAATATACTCAATAGCTGTCATATCAATATGCGTTCTACGCTCATCTGAGAAGCGTTTCTTAATATCAAGCATTTCTTCCTTAATAATATTCAAAACTCTCTGCTCTGAGGCTAAAATGGCCCTTAAATCATCTATTTCAATTAATAAAGCAGCAAGCTCACTTTCAACTTTTTCTCTTTCAAGACCTGTTAAACGACGAAGTCTCATCTCTAAAATATTATTACTTTGAATTTCAGTTAAACCAAATCTAGTCATTAACTTGTTTTTAGCTTCATCATCATCTTTAGCACCACGAATAATCGCAACTACTTCATCAATATTATCTAAAGCAATTTTTAATCCTTCTAAAATATGAACTCTTTTCTCATCTTCAGCAAGCTCATATCTCGTTCTTCTAATAATTACTTCTTTTTGATAATCAACATATTTAGAAATAATAGATTTTAAACCTAAAGTTCTTGGTACACCATTATCTAGCATTAAGAAAATAATTCCATAATTAACTTGAAAATTAGTATGTTTATATAAATTATTTAATACAACTTGTGGATTAGCATCTTTCTTTAAAGTAATAGTAATCTTAACCCCATCCTTTAAATCAGTATGATAATCAGCTATACCATCTATTATTTTATTATGAACAAGCTCAGCAACCCTATTTTTAAGTTCTAAAGTATTAACTCCATATGGTACTTCCGTAATAACAATATTACTATGACTACCAACTTCTTCAATAGTCGCCCTACTTCGTATAACAATACCACCACGTCCAGTTTCATAAGCTTGTTTAATACCTTTATTTCCTAATATAATACCACCAGTTGGAAAATCAGGACCTTTTACATACTGCATTAATTCATCAAGTTCAATATCAGGATTATCAATATAAGCAACACATCCATCTATAACCTCTCCCAAATTATGAGGTGGAATATTAGTTGCCATACCTACAGCAATACCCATCGTTCCATTAACTAAAATATTAGGAAACCTAGAAGGTAATACAACTGGTTCTTTTCTCGTAAAATCAAAGTTATCCGTCATATCAACAGTTTCTTTACGAATATCTCTCAATAATTCAAGTGATAACTTAGCAAGCCTAGACTCTGTATAACGCATCGCAGCTGCTCCATCACCCTCGATATTACCAAAGTTTCCATGTCCATCAACAAGCATATACCTTTGATTAAAATCTTGAGCCATTCTAACCATTGCTTCATAAATAGAACTATCTCCATGAGGGTGATAATTACCCATAACTTCTCCAACTGTTTTAGCTGACTTTCTATGCGGTTTATCAGGTGTATAACCAGATTCATACATAGACCACAAAATACGTCTGTTAACAGGTTTTAAACCATCTCTTAAATCAGGTAAAGCACG
>CACXCK010000068.1 GCA_902766135.1 uncultured Erysipelotrichaceae bacterium | reverse complement strand
GATTAAAGTCAAAAAATAAGAAGCAAAATTAATTGCTTCTTTTAAACTAGTTTTTTTAAGTGTCTCCTAAATAGGGTTCACTTCATAGTTTCTAGTGTTTTTATTTATAATCCTCTTTTCAACAACACTTATGGCCTTATTCGGACAAACTTGTTTACATAAATGACAACCGACACACTTAGACCCATCAAGTTGTGGCTTTCTGGTCACTGTCCCAAATTTTATTGCGCTATGTCCACCATCTTGGCAAGAAATAAAGCATCTTCCACACCCGACACATTTATCGTAATTAAATTTTGGAAACAAAATAGTATCTCTTTCTACTTTAGATGTATCAACAACACATTTCTTTGAAATACCAACAAAATCACTTACTTTATGAAAATTATTCTCTTTCATGAAAATTTTCAATCCCAATATCAAATCATCTATTATTCTATAACCGTATTCCATAATAGCAGTTGTTAATTGTACATTAGTGGCACCCAGTAATAAAAATTCTATAGCATCTTTATATGTATAAATACCTCCTATACCACTTATATCTATATCATTTAACATAGAATCATTTGCAAGCTCAGTTACAAACCTTAATGCAATTGGTTTTACTGCTTTTCCAGAATAGCCACCTATAGCTGTTTTACCATTTACATTTGGTTCAGGTACTAGAGTATCAAAATCAATATTTGTAATACTTTTTATTGTATTAATTGCAGATATTCCATTAGCACCACCTTCTTTTGCTGCTCTAGCTGGAATTCTAATATCAGTAATATTAGGAGTCATTTTAGCAATTAAAGGTAGACTAGTTCCTCTTCTAGCTGCCATAGTATATTTTTTTACAACCTCGGGTTCTTGGCCAATATCTGAGCCAGTCCCTTTTTCTTCCATATTAGGACATGAAAAATTTAATTCAATAGCGTCACATCCACTTTCAGTAACAATTCTTGCTACAGATTCCCATTCTTCTTCATTTCTTCCCATAATAGAAGCAATAATAATTCTACTAGGAAACTCCTTTTTTAGTCTTTTTAAAATATTACAATCTTCTTCAAGTGTATGAATAGATAATTGTTCAATATTTTTAAACCCAGCAAAAGAATTATCCCAATTTTTTAAAGTGGAAAATCTTGGCGATGATTCATGTATATCAAATGGACACATAGTTTTAAAAACAACGCCTGCCCATCCAGCTTGCAACGCTCTTTTACACATATCATAAGTACTTCCAACAACTGAAGAAGAGAGTAAGAAAGGATTTTTTAACTTAAGACCACAAAAAGTAGTTGTAATATCTACATTTAATTGTTCTTTTTTATATGGCAACTTAGCAACGCGCTTTAATACATAATCAATATCGACATTACAAGGACATTTAACGCCACTATCATCATTTTTGGCTAAATAATTATCACTAATAAATGACTTGGCTCCCTTTAAATTGTCAAATCTTAAAGCTCTTATAATCCTCTCTGGATCCACATTCTTATATATTTTTTTACAAGGTGCATCATAACAAAGAGAGCACTTATGTATTTCTAAATCTAATCGTTCCATCTTACCACCTAACTACTATTTTATTGCTCGTATTATAACATATTTTTACATTGCTTGTGAATATATAATAAGCATAATAAATGATAAACTTTTCTAAATTTTAGTAATAATAATAGTTTCCTAATCTATTTACTAAATTCATTATCTATGATATATTGTATCTAGTAACTCTAACCCATAAGTTAGAGTTTTATTTTAAGGTCTATTTAAGCAATAAAAAATAAAATAAATTAAATGGTGATATTTATGAAAATTTTAATTATTGAAGATGAGTATAATCTAGCAGATGCCATCTCTAGCATGTTAAAAAGTCAAAAATATAATACAATAATAAAAACAGATGGTACTAGTGGCTTTGAAGAAGCTCTAACAGGCATATATGATTTAATTATATTAGATGTCATGTTGCCTGGAAAAAATGGCTTTGAAATATTAAAAGAACTAAAAGAAGAACAAATACCATCTAAAGTCTTAATGTTAACCGCAAGAAGTTCCATAGAAGATAAATTAAAAGGCTTTGACCATGGGGCCGATGACTACCTAACCAAACCATTTCATATGGAAGAACTACTAGCTAGAGTAAATGTTCAACTAAGACATAAAAATACGTTCCTAAAAGACACCATAGATTACGAGGATATTTCCTTAAATATTAAAAGTATGGAATTAGAAAATAAGGATAACTTAAAAAAAGTAAAAATAATCGGTAAAGAATATCAACTACTCGAGTATTTCATGAACAATCCTAAACAAATATTAGCTAAAGAACAAATATTCACTAAAATCTGGGGCTATGATACTGAATGCGATATTAATACTCTCGAGGCCTATATATCTTTCTTAAGAAAAAAATTAAAACTAATTAAATCTAACATTAATATAAAGGCTATTAGAAACATGGGATATATCATGGAGGATAATAATGGAAAAATTAAGAAATAAAGTTTTTATTGTAATATTTACACTACTAACTCTTTTTACAACTATCATATTTATTACTTCAGTATCAAGACTATACATGAGTAAAAAAAATACAATTACTAATACTCTAACAAAATTATCAGAAACATATGAAACATTTGATATCCTAATTGAAAACACTAGTACATTATCTAGTCCAAAAATATTGTTGCCAAGCAATACCTCAAGAAAAATATATCTAGATTTTACTATTTATACAATCTTATTAGATAGAAAAGGTAACTACTTAGGTATCATAAACAATTCTAGTAATGATAATTATAATAAAGAAGAAATAGAATTGGTAGCTAAGAATATAATTAATAATCACACTAGCAATATGTATGTAGGTAACATTCTAACTAATAAATACGCCTACACATACACGCACTTTAACACCCTTATCATCATGGATTTAACAGAAACAAAACACTCTTTATATAAAGAACTATTATCTAACTTATTAACATT
>CACXCK010000067.1 GCA_902766135.1 uncultured Erysipelotrichaceae bacterium | reverse complement strand
CTGAATCATCTTTTTCAGAACATCATGGGCATACTTCACCAACACATCGTTTAGAATCATTTTTTGCTGATGTTATAAATAAAAATGAAGGCAGAATAATGTTTAGTGTTTTACCAACACATTTATATACTATTCAAGATATTTTTAATGCTTCTTTAAATACGCATCGTAAAATTGTTATTATGGGTAAACGTTTACAAAATTATATTCATTTTGCTCACGAAGAAGGATATTTGAAAATTCAAGATGGGGTTATAGGTGATTTAACTAATATAAATGATAGTAATGCAATTTTGTTAATATGTGATGATAAAGCTAATGCTTATGCAGCGATTAATAAAATTGTTGGTGGATTTGACAAATTTATTTCTTTAAAAGAAAATGATACGATAGTATTTGCTGAGCCTCGTTATGACTCGAGTGAGAAGACTATTGTTAAGTTAGAAAATGATATTGCTATGGCGGGGGCTAATGTTATTAGTATTCCTAAGGATAAGAATATCCTTCATCATGCTTCACAAGAAGATTTAATGCTGATGTTAAAACTTCTTAATCCTAAGTATTATATTCCAGTTAAAGGGGAATATAGATATATGGTAAATAATGCTAATGTGGCTTATGCATTGGGTATTCCTAAAGATAATATTTTCTTAAAGGAAAATGGTGATGTTATTAATATTGTTGATGGTAAGTATGAAGAGGCTAATGAACATATTAAAGTTAATGATGTTTTGATTGATGGTAAGAGTAGTGATGATATTGGTGAATTAGTTATTAAAGATAGAGAAATGTTAAGTGATAATGGGATTGTTTTAATAAGTGCAACAATTAGTAAAAAGAGTAAAGTTTTACTTGTTGGACCAGAAATTACTACTAAAGGGTTCATATATGTTAAGGATTCTAAGGAATTAATAAATCAAATGAAGGTAATTAGTGAAGATGTTATTAGTCAAAATATTGTTGATGGTTTTGTTGATTATAATAAAATTAAGACTGATATTCGTTCTGAATTAAGTTCTTATTTATATGAACAGACTGGTTGTAAACCTATGATTATTGCGGTTGTTCAAGAGGTTTAGTGATTTCAACTTTGCTAATATTTAGAGTATCCCTTAGGGAAAGAGATATGGCGTAGGTTGTTTCTTCTATTATCTCTTCATCTAATAAATTTTTAAAACTTAGTTTTATTTCGTTTTCTAGGGTTTCGTAGTTTTCTAATTCTGTTGAAGCTTTGAGATAACTTGTTATATTAGTTTTGATATGGGGATTACTTTTTAATTCTTCAATAACTATTTCGATTTTGTTCTGGTTACTGTTTTGAATGGTTGTTACCGGAATGGAATAGAAGTAGTTTTTTTCGTTTGCTTTGTAATAGCTGGTTGTTATGGAAGTGTTTTTGATATTTTGAATCTTATTGATTCTATTGATACCAAATTGTCTGGTTAGTGGATATGTTATTCTTTCGTTTGTTTCAGGAACACTTGTAAGTAGCACATTATCAACATATAATATTATACCTTCTATTGATTCTATTTCTAAAAGGGAGTATGTAATACATTCTATGGCAAGGCGAGCATTGTTTTTATTTAATGATAATAATTCTTTACTAAAGTTAATGTGTAATATTTTATTTTCTATTTTAATATTTTTTATGGTTGTGTTATAAGGGATTATAGGAAAGAAAGCGTCTGGAAGGTAAATGGTGTTTGAGCTTCCTATTGTTAAGTAAGAGATTATTTCTTTTGCTTTATCTTCTATGTTATCACTTTTTGACATTACTGTAATTCGAGATGCAAGCTGATCTTTGTTAGGAATATAAAGAGACCATGGTGTAGAATTATATGTAATTGTTAAATTATTAGTTTGGGGGTTCATTTCAGGGAATAAGAGGGTTAGTATAAATACACTTAGGGAGATAAATATTATAATTAATCTTTTTTTTAAGATATCTTTTATCAAATGAATCACCTTATTATATTGTATGTTTAGGGAAGTAATAGAGAACAAAAAAGAAAGACTATGCTTTCTAAATATTTATTTCATGTAGTTTTATTAATTCTACTACAGCACTTGCTCTTCCTTTTACAGATAATTTTTGCATTACATTAGATATGTGATTGCGGACTGTTTTTTCACTGATATTTAAGATTTTTGCTATTTCTTTAGTAGAGTAATTAAGAATTAGCAAATCAAATATTTCTTTTTCTCTAATTGTTAGAATTTTGTTTTGCATAATAGACACCACTTTTCATTATAGTTTATGATTGTCATGTTTAATGGTGTCTATTGTTGTTCAAATTTGACGGTAATATATTTTTCTTCATTATACATTTCTTGAACTGTTCTTATTATTTTATTGGCAAGTTCTACGTCGTGTTTGGTCTCAATACTAGTTATTTTAATGGTGTTATTCTTTACTTTAACAAATGTATCTATTTGATATATTTCTTTTATTTTGGCTTCGATTTTGGCTTCTTCTTTCTTTTTGTCTTGGAGAGCTAGTAAGGAATTATAGGCATTGTTTTTTTCGTTACTTGTTTTGGTATTGTCTATTATTATTGATTCTAGATCCTCCATTTCTTTTAGGACGCTTTCGTCTTCTTCTAAACGAAGGGATACTAAAAGAGAGCTACTTTCAATTTCGCTATTAACCGGAATAGGTGTGTTATTAGTTGGATTAGAAAGTATTTCTTGGAGAGAATTATTGTTGATAGATAGATAATATATTGATAGGACAATGATGAAACTAAAAAGGGTTACAAACCAAATGCTTTGTTTATTAATCATATTATTTTCCTTTCTTATATTTTAATATATGATGGAAATTGTTAAAAAATTACCTCTTAGATTATTAATATGATATAATTAGAGACAGGTGGGAATATGTATCATTTTTTGTTTTGGTTTTTAAAATTTATTATTTTTGGAATAATTGGTTTTGTTTTTGAAACTATTTGTTGTATTGTTATTGATCATAAGTTTAGTAATCGGGGTTTTTTAACAGGACCGATGATTCCTATATATGCAGTAGGGTCATTACTTCTTATATGGACACTTGATCCGGTTAAGGAATATATATGGATTGTGTTACTTTGTGCCTCTGTTATTACAGCTATTTTGGAATATTTTACTAGTTATTTACTTGAGAGGATATTTCATAATAGATGGTGGGACTATAGTAATATGAAGTATAATTTAAATGGACGTATATGTTTACTTGGAATACTTGTCTTTACGATTGGAACACCGCTTATTATTTATTTTATTAATCCTTTCATTGATCATTTTTTATTATCTTTTTCGCCTAAAACACTTTTAATTATTGGGCTTATTGTTTTTGCTATTTTTGTACTAGATGTTATTTATTCAGTTGTTGTGGCATATAATTTACGATATAGAATAATAATTGTTGAGGATTTAAAAAAGGAAAAACTTACTAAGATACCTGGGGTATTGGAGAAGATGCTTCGTAAGAGAATTGCTGGGATGAAAAAATATCCTAAGAGGTTATTAGAGTCTTTTCCATATATTATGAAGAATAAGGAAAAAGAATTTGCTATTATGAATAATGAATATGAACATAGTAAAGAAAAATACTTAAAAAAATAGGTGTTTTTTTTTAGGCTAAGTTTTTAATCTATTAAAAGGAAATATCATTTTTTTGGCTATAAGTAATAGTGAGAAAGGTGATATTATGAAAATAAAAAAGCAACGAGATTATAGAGATTGTGGAATTACTTGTCTAGCATATATAATTGAATATTACAAGGGTTATGTGCCAATTGAAACACTACGAATTGATACTTATACTAATCAATTTGGTTGTAGTGCTTATCATTTGGTTGAAACTTTAAAAAAGTATGGTTTTCAAGCCTTTGGAAAAAAGGTTTCTTTTGAGGAATTAAAAAATGCTATTAAACCTGCTATTTTGCATGTTACTTTGGAAAATGGGTTAGAACACTTCGTGGTCTTATTAAATATTAAGAATGATGTAATTCATATTATGGATCCAGCTTTGGGAAATAGAAAAATAGTTAAGAAAGACTTTTTGCATATTTGGAAAGGGATAGTATTAGAAGCTGTACCAATAAAAAAAGTAGTTAAAATGACAAGAAAAAATATTTGGAGTACTTTTTTTAAAGAGTGGCTTGTTAAATATTGGAAAGTTGTTATATTTATTGTTTTGATTCAGCTATTATCTATGGCTGGTCATATAGTTATCTCATATTATGTTGTTTTTATGAATGAAGTTGATTCATTTTATTGGTTATTTATTTGTTTTGGTATTTTACTCTTATTTATGCTGTTTATTAATTTTTTTGATGGATGGACAAGAATCAAGATAGAAAGTGATATTAGTTTGGCATCTTTAAAAAAATATGTTATGCATATGTATAATATTCCTTTAAATAATTATATGTCATATTCTGAGGGTGAAATACTTACTAGATTAGAAGAAGTAAAGGAAATAAAGAAAGTTTTGTTTAGTGTGCTTATTCCGGCGTTAATTCAGTTATTATTATCTATGGTAGCTTTCTTTATGCTTTTTTATTTAAATCAAAAAATGGGATTAATTTTAATTTTGGGAATGTTTTTTTATTTTATTTTGGCTTTAATTAATGGTAAAAGAGTATATCAAATAGTTATGAAGACAATTGATGAAGAAGTAAATTGGAAGGAGAAAATGCTTGATAGTATAAAAATTCTTCCTGCTAGTAAGTATTTAAGTAGTTATGATTATTATAAAAAGAAAGTTTTTTTGAGTATTAAAAATAATATAGAGGTTAAGAAAAAGGAGGAAAAAAAGTTTTTTCTAATTGAGTGGGTTAGAAGTAGCTATTTAGAAATTTTGTTTTTTTTATTAATATCTTTTGGAATGTGGTCAATTAGATTTGGGAATATGTCAATCATTGATTTTGTTGTTTTTCAAGGGTTATATTTATATCTTGTGACGCCTTTAAGGGAAGTGGCTGATTTAATACCTAGATATTTTTATTATAAGCAAATATTAGAGAAGATAAATGATTTTTGGGAAATAAAGGAAGATGATAATTCTGGTTCTAAGAAAATAATTGATGGCTCAATTAAACTTCTTGATGTTTCTTTTGCTTACCAAGGAATTTATCCGGTTTTAAATGGTGTTAACTTGAATATTTTAAGTGGTGAACATGTTTATTTACATGGTACTTCTGGGATTGGTAAAAGCACGTTATGTAAGTTATTAGCTAAAGAGTATTGTGAATATCAAGGTGATATATATATTGGAAGAAATAGTATTAATGACTATGGGGTAAATTATTTAAGATTAAATGTAACGTATTTAGCACAGAACGAAAGTATTATAACTGGAAGTATTAAAGATAATATTTTGTTTGGACGAAATATTTCAAAAGACCTTTTTAGTTTGGTTTGCCATATTTGTCATGTTGATGAATTGGTTCAGAGAAAAAAATTTGGTTATGAAACTATTGTTAATAGAGAAATTGTTTCTGGTGGGGAAAGACAAAGGATAATTCTTGCTAGGACTTTGTTAAAGAAGAGTAAAATATATTTGTTTGATGAGTGTTTAAGTGAAGTGGATATGGCTACTTCTCTTGATATAATTAAAGGAATTCATAGTTATTTAAAAGGAAAAACGGTTATTTTTGTTACGCATAAAAATTATCCTCTTAAACTTGATAGAACAGTATCTTTGAAAGGAGGTGATTTAATTGCTCAGTAATGATATTCTGAAACAGATTAATGGTGGTGGATTGTATCGTATAGGCTACATATTAATACATCTTATGAAATCTTGGTTTCGGACAATTGGTCGTTTTAACTAAAGAAAGGAGGAAAGTATGATTTTAACCAAGCATGAACTTACAAAGATTCAAGGTGGTGGATGGAAAGCTTTTTTGGGTATTTTTGCTGGTGCTTTAACACTAGTTTCTGGTATAGTTGATGGTCTTTTTAGGCCTTTAGCGTGCCATTAATAGAAAGGAGGATATATGGTTTTAAATAGTCAGCAATTAATGTCCTTATCTGGAGGGGCATCATTTTGGAATAATGCATCTTTGATTAGTGCTTTTATAAGAGGATTTCAATTTGTTTATGGAGTTGGTCAAGCAATTGGAAGTGCTATATCAAGGAGTGTAAGAAGAAACTATTGTTAGTTGTAACGTCACCTAGGTGACGTTATTTTGTATTAAAAATAAGATAAAAACATATTTTTTAATAGAGGTGAATTATGAAAAAAATCATTTGGGGCTTTTGGGTATTTTTTTTAGGGTTATTAATTGCTAGTGCAGAAGGTACTGATTTAGCCCCTAATAGCAGGAGTGCAATTCTTATTGATTACGATACTTTAGAAATAATATATGAAAAAAATATAACAGAAAAATTGCCACCTGCATCAATGACTAAAATTATGAGTATGCTTCTTGTAATGGAAGCAGTTGATAGTGGAAAAATATCTTTAGATGATGAGGTTTTAATAAGTGAAAATGCTTCTTCGATGGGAGGCAGTCAGGTATACTTGCAGCAAGGTGAAAAGTATTCTGTACATGATTTGTTAAAAGGAGTGGCAATTGCTTCAGGAAATGACGCGGTTGTTGCTTTAGCAGAATATATTTCGGGAACAGTCGAGGAATTCGTGCGTTTAATGAATGAGAAAGCTAAAGAATTAGGGTTAGAGAGTACGCATTTCGAGAATCCACATGGACTTGATTCAGAGAATCATTATAGTAGTGCTTATGATATGGCTATTATGGCGACGGAATTACTTAAACATAGTAAAATACTAGAATATACAAGTATTTATGAAGATTATTTAACTAAAAATGACGGTTCCAATATATGGCTTGTTAATACAAATAAATTGATACGTTATTATAATGGCGTTGATGGACTCAAAACTGGGTATACGAGTGATGCAGGGTATTGTTTAACGGCTACGGCTAAGAAAAATGATTTAAGGTTAATAGCGGTTGTGATGAATGTGCCTGTTGAAGAAAAAAGAAGAAGTGATGTTACTGCTATGCTAAATTATGGATTTGCTAATTATGCTAGTTATTCTTTGAAGGGTAGAAATGATTTGTTAGAGAAAAAAAGAGTTGAAATATTAGATGATGAAATTGAATTATATTTAAAAGATGATTATAAAATACTTTTAAGAAAGGGAGAAGAGGTGCCAAAGTATTCATTTCAAATTGAGCTTAATGATATTAATGGTAGTATTAAGGCAAATGATGTAGTTGGTAAATCTATTGTTAAGGATAGTAATAATAATGTGGTTACCGAGTTAGATATTGTTGTTCATAATGATTATAATAAAGCTTCTTTTTTTCGACTATGGCGTAATAATATTAAGAGAATAGTTGGAGGGGGTAAATAGAATAGTTTTTTTGGCTTATCTTGTCGAAGGTGTTTAAAAATATTAATAAATACTCTATATTAAAGTAGGCAAGGTGATTAGATGCTAATTTTAAGTCAGAATTTAAATGATAAAACTCTATTTTTAATGATGAAAGGGTGCCTTACAAAAAAGGAAGTATATAAAATAGATGATTATGTTATTCCTTTTATCAAGAAAGAACAAGTTAAAGAGTTAGTTTGCGATTGTAGTGGATTAAAACGTGTTGATTATGAAGGAAAATACGTTTTATTAAAAATGAAATTGGTGCTTAGAAAGCAGAAGGGAAAACTAACTCTTTGTGATGTTAAACAGAGTATAAAAAATGAATTAATGGGATATCGTATGCGCATACAATAAACGAAAGGGGTCTTATGACTACTGAGGAAATCATTAAAGAACATATTCCTTTAATGAAACATTTAGCCAAAAAATTTTATAATGTATGCGAAGAAGATTTAATGCAAGCAGGAGTAATGGGAATACTAAAGGCATTAAAAAATTATCGAGATGGTAGTGTTAAATTTTCAACATATGCATATGATTATATATTTGGTGAAATGTATGATTATGTTAATAAAGAAAGAAAAATAAAGCTTAGTAAAGAATACTTAAAATTAGCTAAAAAAATTACCCTAGCCAGAGAAGTTATAAAGGAAAAAACAGGGATAGTACCAACATATGAAGAAATAGCCTTTTATTTAAAAATTGATTATTCCTTAGTTGTTTCTGTTATGTCTATTTCACAAGAAGTAATGAGTCTTGATGAGAAGAATAGTGATGGAAATTGTATTTATGATATTATCAAAGATAAAGAGATAGATATAAATAGAAAAATAGATATAGAAAGTGGAATTATGAATCTGTCTAAGGAAGAAGAGCAGATTATAAAGTATCGTTATTTTTATGACTATACACAGCAAGAGACTGCTAATATTCTAGGTTTGAGTCAAGTTAGTGTATCTAGAAAAGAGCATAAGAGTCTACAAAAGTTAAAAGGTTATTTAGAGTAGAGGAAAAATGTTTTTTCCTTTTTTTGTTATTTGTGGTACAATACTGTTGTGTCCCCTTAGTAAAATGGATATTACAAGTTCCTCCTAAGAATTAGTTGTAGGTTCGATTCCTACAGGGGACGCCATTTAAGTATTTAAGCCTGTCAAGGCTTTATTTTTATATAGATTAATTATTATATATGTAATATAATAATTAAAGAAAGGAGTAGATTATGAAAAAATTACTAAAATCTTTGTTAGTTATTTCGATGGTTGTATTAGTTTCTGGATGTGGTGATAAGAAAGAGGAAGTTCAAAATCAAGGAGAAACACCAAAGCAAGAGGCAACCGAAAAGACTTATAAATGTAGTTTAACAAGCAATGATGTAGTAAATGGTTATAAGTTAGAATCTTTATATGAGATATATGCTAAAGATGATGTGGTTAAGAAAGTTGTTACTGAAGAAAAAGTTACTTCTGAAGATAATGCTATTTTAGATACTTTTGAAACTACTTTAAATGATACTTATAAAGCAACAGATGAGGCTTATGGCGGATATGACTATGAAATTGTAAGATCTGGAGATGAACTAGTTTCTACGACAACAATTGACTATAGTGCAATGGATTTAAAAAAATATGTAGAAGATAATAGCGTATTAAAGTCTTATGTTAATGATAATAATGAACTAACTGTTGAAGGTATTAAAAAATTATATACTTCTTTAGGCGCTACTTGTGACTAAAATAAAGGACTATTTTTCAAATAGTCCTTTTATTTTGTCTACGACATCGGTAGTTTTTAGTTTAGCTTTAACAGCATCAATTATTTGGTTTATTTGTTCTTCTGGTAGATCAATTCCTAGTAATTCTTCAACTGCTTTGATTGGTTCATTAGTAAATTTTTCTTTAAAAGATGGATCTTCATTAATCTTTTTGATGATGCTATCAATTTTCTCTTTCATATAATACCTCCTCGAAAATATTTTAACATATGTTGGATAAAAAGTGTTAAAATGAATAATAGAAAGAGTTGATAATATGAGAATGTATATGAATGAGTATATAAAAACTATTGAAAAAAAGGATAATTTTAGTAAAGATGAAGTAGAAGAACTTGTATTAAAAATTAAATTTTTCCAACATGAACGATTGATTCATTTAATTGTTACTTTTTTCTTTGCACTTTTTGCAATTATCTTTTTGGCTTTAGGAATGATATCGTATGTTTTTTTAATTCCGTTTGTCTTGTTAATTATTTTTGTGATTCTTTATATTTTTCATTATTTCTATTTGGAAAATAGTGTGCAGTATATGTATAAATTATATGATAAGGCAATTCAAAAAAAATAATCGTGAATTATGTTGAAATAAAAAGCAATCGATGATACAATGATTATTGTAGAGTATAGTAGTAGAGGTAGGCGAGAGTATGAATAATTTGAATACAGATTTTGATTTTGATGAATTCTTGAACTCTGATAATGGTTTCATTAATAATGATGAAAATAAAGCTGTTGATAGTGTTGCAAGTAATGATTCTGGTAATAATACTAGTAATGATAATATTAAAAAAGATGATAAAAAAGATGATAAAAAAGATGGTAAAAAGGGTAATAAGAAAAAACTAATATTAATTGTTTTATTATTATTGGTTCTTTTAGTAGTTGCTTTTTATTCTTTCTTTAATAAACCTAAGAGTACTGAGGTAATTTTAGAATTTGAAGCTGGCAAAACTACATCTTTAATGGTAAAAAAAGGTGATAAGTTAAGTATTCCTTCAGTGTCTCCAAGAGAAGGTTATGAGTTTGTAGAGTGGCAACTTAATGGTAAAAAGTTTAATTTTGACACACCAATTACAGAAAATTTAAAATTAGTTGCTATCTGGCGAAAAAAAGGTGAGGGCAAAAGTGGTGAATATTATACCGTTACTTTTGATACAGCTGGTGGTAATTCTATTGAAAGTCAGAAAGTTGAAATCGGTGAAAAGGTAATTAAACCTGAGAATCCTACAAAAGAACCATCTGGAGATACAACTTATACTTTTACAATATGGACTTTAGATGGTAAAGAATACAATTTTAATAATACATTAACAGAAGATATTACATTAGTTGCTAATTGGGTAGAAAGTAATAGTAATTCGCCTATTGAAAGATATACTGTTTCATTTAATTCTAATGAAGGGTCTTTTGTAACTAGTCAAATTATTAATAAAGGAGATCGTGCTTCAAAACCACATGATCCGATGCGAAATGGTTATTCATTTGCTGGTTGGGAACTAAATGGAAGATTATTTGATTTTAATACACCAATTAATAGTAATGTTACTTTGACAGCTAGATGGGAAAGTCAAAATAATAATAATCCTACAAGATATACTGTTTCATTTAATAGTAATGGTGGTTCTTCTGTGGCTAGTCAAACTGTTAGTCAAGGGGGAAGAGCTTCAAAACCACAAGATCCAACAAGATCTGGATATACTTTTGCAGGATGGGAAGCAAATGGCGGAATATTTGATTTTAATACTCCAATCAATAGTAATGTTACTTTGACGGCTAAGTGGAATAGTAATACACCTGTTGTGACTGAAAAGGTAACTGTTTCATTTGATTCGAGTGGAGGGTCTATTGTTGGTGCTCAAACTATTAATAAGGGATCTAAAGCTAATAGCCCTGCTAATCCTACCAAAATTGGTTATAATTTTGCTGGGTGGTCATTAAATGGTCAAGCATTTGATTTTAATTCTCCTGTTAATGCAAATATTACTTTGGTAGCTAATTGGAGTCAAAAAACATTTACTGTTAAGGCTATTGCTCATGATCAATTTTCAAATAATAGAAGTTTAAAAGTATATGCTGATGGTGTAGAGGTTAACTTTGCTGTGATATATTATACTGACGGTGTAGTTGTTGTTGAGGCAGGAAGAAATAATGTTGATTTAAGTGCTTTAGAATCTACATTATTAGTTCAATTGCCAGGTAGCAATGAAAGATTTAGAGCTACTTTGGTTAGTTAAAGGTGTAATATGAAGAAGATTAATTATTTATTTATAACACTTATTTTATTAGCTAGTTCTTTAGTTGGGGTTAATGCCGAAACAGTTTTATATAATGATATACCAAATAATAGTTATGTTATTGGTAAACATTTATTTACAAGTCGAATTGGATTGACGACAAGACATATTATGCTTGGAGCAAAGACTATTGATGGAACAACTATTAATGATATGCAAATTCTTTATAAAAACCCTCGTGGAAAGCTTACTGATGGTTTAACAGGTAATAATGTTGATACTAGTGCTTCTTATGTTATAAATTATAGGGATTCATCATCTACGGTTTCTGGGGTAATGGAAGATGAGTATTCAACTGTTACTTATCGTGAAAGCGATATTCCTGTTAATAGTTATGTTATTGGAACACATTTATTTACAAGTGAGACTTCTTTAACAACAAAGCATATTATGATAGCGGCTAAAACTATTGGTGGTAATTCTATTAATGATATGCAAATTTATTATAAGAATCCTCGTGGAAAATGGATAAATGGTTTAAGTCGTGAAGAAATAACACCACAAAGTACTTATCAAATAAAATATGTTGACTTAGTTGGTTCTGGAAAGAGAAATGGTTATGTTACATTAAGTGAAACAAGTAAGGAGGTTCCTTATGGAACTGACGCCGTAACATTTAGTGTTACTGGTAGTCATGGTGGAGCTATTACAGCTAATGATGATAATTCAATATCAGAAGTTACAACTAATGGTAATGAAGTTACAATTGGTAATATTAATCATTTGAGTGCTGGATCTATTGTTAATGTAACTGTAAAGGTTGGCAGCACAAATACTTATAGTGAAGCTGAAGCTTCTTATACATTAAAAATTACTAAGGCGATGATTAGTAAGCCTAATGTGGTAATTGATAACAGTTATGAATCTAATGGTTATGTTAAGTGGGAAGATGTTGATGGGGCTGTTAGTTATCAATTAAGTTTCGATAATGTTAATTATCATGAAGCTCAAAGTGGAACAGAACAAGTGTCTTTAGTTACTACTGGTGAGGTTTCTGCTTATGTTAAGGCAATTCCTGATAGTAATCATATAACTACTGATGATAATTATGGTAGTGCTGTTACTAATGTTTATTATTTAAGATTAACTGGAGATACAAATATTGCTAGTGTTTCTGGGGCTGGTAATTATATTTCAGAGACTGTTGTACCGATAATTGCAACACCTGTACCTAATCAAGGATATAAGCTTGCTCACTGGGATTCTGATATTGGTGGTAGTGTAGTTGATGATAATAATTTAAATCAAATAAAGCTTGAGGCTAATACGACTTTATATGCTAAGTCTGGCCCAACAGAATTATTTATTCATTATAATGGTAATGGGGGAGTTTGGAATAATCCTATTTCTGGATCTAATGTTTATGATGTAAATGAAGATGGAACTGTAGTTTTCAAAGATGGTTCTATATATTCGACTACTTTAGAATATAATAAATCATTAGCTAGAGATGGATTAACGGATTATAATAGTAATTGGATCGATTTTGTTAAGGATGGATATGTTGCTTATGAAAATCGTGAATACTTTATTAATAATGGAAATACCAAAACTGTTGTTGGTCAAAATACTATATATAGTGCTATTGAGTTAGCAAGTTATGGTGGATGTGATTTAAGTGCACATGATTGTACAGTTACAGCTATGGTAAATTGGCAGCCATCTCATAATTTAAATATTAAATATAGTGTTAATGGGGGAAGTATTAATAATAGTTTGTATGGTGTTAATGAAAGTGGATTTATTACTAAAGATGGTAGTGAGGTTGTTACTTCTGCCAATACGGTTGGTTCTTTACCTAGAGGTGGATTAATTGATTATAATGAAGCTGGATTTAATATTACTAAAACCGATGCTGAAGTACCTAGTGGTAAAGAATATTATTTGATGTATAATTCACAAAAGATAGAGTTAAATCAACGTACGACATATAAAGCAAGTGATATTGCTTCAATGGTTGGATGTAACTTAGAAAATGCAGACTGTAATGTTACGGCTTATGTTAATTGGTTGGAAAATCATAATTTATATATTCAGTATAATGGTAATGGTGGAGTTTGGAATAGTCAAAGTGTCAATGGTTTATATTCTGCAAATAGTGATGGTTATGTAACTAAAGATGGTAATATTTACACTATGGTAGTTAAGAATGGTGAAGTATTACCTTCTGGCGGACTCCTAAATTATAACGGGAATGATATAAATTTTGTTAAAGAAAATCATATAGCTTCTCTAGGTAGTGAATATTATGTTACAAATAATGATAGTGTTGTTCAATTAGATCAAGACAGATTGTATCAAGCTAAAGAACTTGCAAGTTATGCAGGATGTGATTTGGATACATCAAGTTGTACTATTACGGTTAATGTAAATTGGAAAGAAATTCATACTTTAAATGTTCAATATAATGGCAATGGTGGTACTTGGAATAGTGCTCAGGCAAGTAGTGAATATAATGTTGATGATGATGGATATGTTACTTTTAATGGCGATAGATTTGTAGTATCTTTATTAAATGGTGAATCTTTAGATAGTGGATTAATAGAATATAATGGTAATACTATTAATTTCACTAGAGATGATGCTTCAGTGGTAGTAGGAGAAGAGTATGTAATTGAAGGCCCTGATGAAGATATAATACTAGATCAAAGTTTAGCTTATTCGGCTAAAGAACTTGCAAGTTATGCTGGATGTAATTTGGATGATATTAATTGTACTGTTACTCTTAAAGTAAATTGGGTTTTAATAACTAATAGTGATTTTATTAAAGTTGATGGTACTAATTTTGTAAAAAAAGGCTTATATAATGATGGAGATAATAGTAATGTATTACTAAATGGATTCAATTTAGGTGAATGGATGAGTAGAGCTATTAGTTTATCTCCTATTGGTGATGTATCTGAGTCTGGTTGTACTTCTAATAGTAGTAATGCAAGTGAACTTGAACCTTATACAAGAGAGTATACTGATAATAATGTTCAGATTAATTATGCTTTGACAAGAAGAGTTGTTAAAGATATGGAAATTGAAGACGAAAAAAATTATATTCCTGATAATGGAAATTTAGAAAACTATTTAGATTGGAACGAAAATAATAGTGATTTGGATTTAGAGGAAGTATTTAATAGAGTCTTTGATTTAAATGAAATATATTATGATAGTTTTATTACTGATAGTGATATTAAGACTTTAAAAGATATGGGTGTTACTTCTGTTAGGGTGCCAATTGAGTGGAGTTATTTTGCTAAAATAACAAAGTTCTCTGGGCCTATTGAGAAGCCTACTGTAAGTTGTAATTGTAAAGTTACTTGTCCTAGTGATGATGCTAGTTGTACTAAATGTACTGCAAATAATTTTAGTGTTTATGATTCATATGACTATGATTATGAATTATTACCTGATGATAAATTAGAAGCACGGATGAGTAGATTAGATTGGTTGGTAGAAACATGTAGAAGAAATGGTATTTATGTTGTTTTTGATTTACATGTTGTACCTGGTAGTGCCAATGTTGGAGGTATTACTTCATTAAGAGGAGGCTCTAAATTCTTAGTTAAAAGAACTGGGGATACTTATCAATTTATGAATGGTGATACAGCTTTGAAGAGCGATTATGATAAGTCTGTTAAAGCCCAAGATTTTACTAATACAATATGGTCTATTATTTCTGAAAGATTTAATGGTAATCCTGGGGTTGCTGGTTATGAGTTATTAAATGAACCTGGATTATTTAATAGTAATAATGAGTTATTAATTAATTATTATGATACTTTGTATAATACGATTAGGAATAATGATAGTGATCATGTAATTATTATGGAAGCTCCAATGTGTGGAGGAAGAAGTCATTATTTAGATTATAATAAGTTAGGTAGTGAAAGAAATTATAGTAATACAGAAACATATTGTAGTAAGTCTTATACAATGCCTCTTCCTAGCTCTAGAGGTTGGGAAAACGTTGCTTATTCAGTACATGATTATTTCCAAAATAATGGCGTTATAGTTGATTATGATGGTGATGGCGTTTCTGATGATATAGATAATAGTGGTTCTTTTGATGCTCAAGATATTATCAAGGCTATAAAAAGTAAAGTGCTTCAATTAGTAGAAGAAAGAAATATTTATCAAGTTCCTATTTATGTTGGAGAAACTAATTGGTGGTGGAATGAACGGGCAATTACTTGGCCAATATTACTAGAGTACTATGCTGAAAATAATATAAGTATTGAATTTTGGACGTATAAAGCCGCTAAGGACGAAGCGTTTGGTCTAATATATAATCTAAAGGATGACGAAAATTATGCTAATCATCGTTCGTTTGCCAATTTAATTACGGATGATTATGATACAATTGCAGAGAAATTTTATGGTATAGCACATAAGGATAGTGACGTTAAAACTGGCAATGGTAATATGCGTTATTATGATTATATAAAGAGAAGTTTTAGAAGAAATGGTAATGTTTTAATTCAATATAATGGTAATAATGGTGTATGGCATGATTCTTGGATACCTGAACAAGATATTTATTCAGTTGATGAAGATGGATTTGTAACTATCAAAAGTACTGGAGAAATATATAAGCAAAATGTTGGTAATCATTTATTAACTGATGATGGTTTGGTTGATTATAACGGTAGTTGGTTTAATTGGACAAGAGATAGTTTTGAAGTAACTGAGGGAGCTGAATATTATATTGTTAATGGTTCATTTAAGTTCTATCTTGATCAAGCAAAACAATATAGTGTTAAAGAGCTAGCTGAAGCTCAAGGATGTCCTGAAGATAGTGATTCTTGTGTTGTGACATTATATGTTAATTGGAAGCCTTCAAATGTTTGACAATTACTTCTTCTTTTGTTAAAATTAGTTTGTTGATGGTGATGTTGCCTTACAAACAATGGAGTCAAATCGTAAGTTATGCGTTAAATATAAAATAAAGGTAGTAAGTTCTATGAATTAGGGTGGTACAGCGAAGTATTTCGCCCCTATAAGTAGAACTTTTTTATTTAGGAGGTTTATGCAGAAGTTAGATAAAGAAATTAGTTTTATTCATGATGCAAGAATACGTAATAGTGCGCTTGTCTTACAAGATTTGTTACCTGAATATTTTTGGGTAATGCCTGCTTCTACTACGGGTAAATATCATCCAGAGGTAGAACTTGGTGAAGGGGGACTTTTGAGACATAGTAAAGCTGTAACGAGAATTGGGTATGAACTTTTAAAAATAGAGATGTTTCGAGTTAATTATACGGAGCATGAAAGAGATTTGATTCTTTTTTCACTTATGTTTCATGATGGGTTAAAATTAGGTAGAGGTGGTTCACAATATACTGTTTTTGAGCACCCAATAGAAATGGCTAATTTTATTAAAGAAAATAAGAATAAATTAGAACTTAGTGAAGAAGAAATAGAATTAATATGTGGAATGATTGGAGCTCATTCTGGGGAGTGGAATACAAATAGTTATAGTAATGTAGTGCTTCCTAAACCTAAAACAAAGATGGAAAAGTTTGTACATATGTGTGATTATTTAGCAAGTAGAAAGTTTATGAACATAAAATTTATAGATAATGAAATAGAAGGAGAGTAAGTTATGACATTATATGAAGAATTAAAATGGAGAGGATTAATTAAAGATGAGGCAGGAGATGATATAGAAGAAGTAATTAACTCTTGCGACAAAACTTTTTATTGGGGAACAGATCCGACTGCAGATAGTCTACATATAGGTCATTATTCAAGTTTGATAATGGCTAAGAGACTCGCTCGGGCAGGACATCATCCAATTCTTTTGGTTGGGGGAGCGACAGGAATGATAGGAGACCCTAGACCTACAGCGGAGAGAGAAATAATATCTAAGGAAACGGTATTTCATAATTATGAGTGTATAAAGAATCAAGTAGAGAGTATTTTTGGTAAGGATTTTGATGTAGAAGTTGTAAATAATTATGATTGGACTAAGGATATGACGATACTTGATTTCTTAAGGGAAATTGGAAAGTATGTAAATGTTAATTATATGCTTGATAAAGATATTATTAGAAGAAGATTAGAAACTGGTATTACTTTTGCTGAGTTTACTTATACGTTACTACAAGGATATGATTTCTTACATTTATATGAAGAAAAGGGTTGTGTAATGCAGGCTGCAGGAAGTGATCAGTGGGGTAATATTACAACAGGCGTAGATTTAATAAATAAGAAATTAGGTAAGAAAGCATATGCTTTTACAATGCCTTTAATACTTGATCAAAATGGTCAAAAGTTTGGTAAGAGTTTAGGAAATGCTTTGTGGCTCGATGAGGATAAAACTTCTTCTTATGAATTATATCAATATTTAATTAATGCAGATGATAGTAAAGTAGAAGAATATTTGAAAGTATTTACTTTCTTAAATAAGAGTGAAATAGAAAGTATTATGGAAAGTCATAGAAAGAAACCAGAGGAGAGAATTGCCCAGAAAAAGTTAGCTGAAGAGTTTATTTGTGATTTACATGGGGAAGAGTCTTATAGACATGCTAAAGAAGTATCAGAAGCTTTATTTAGTGGCAATGTTAAAGACTTAACTGATAAAGATATAGAGAGTGTATTTAGAGGTGTTCAAACATTTACGTATAGTGAAGCACCAATCCTAGATTTATTTGTTGAAACAAAAATAGTATCTTCAAGAAGAGAATTAAGAGAGTTTTTAGGAAGTAATGCTATAACTATTAATGGAGAAGTAGTAAATGATGAAAATTATTGTTTAGATAAAAAGCGTAAGTACAATATTGTAAGACGTGGGAAAAAGAAGTATTTCTTATTTGAAAATAAGTAAAAATATCTTATAATATTAATAAGAGGTGGAATATGAAAAAAGAAGTATTTTTAAAGAGTGAAATATTTTCAAGTTTTATTTTAGTCCTTGGTGGTTTCTTTCTTTTAAGTTCATTGTGGGCTTTTAGTGACTTTCTAATGTGTTTTAGATTGTTCTTTGGAGTATACGGAGTAGCTGAATTATTAAAGTATTTTGAAAGAAATAAAGGAGGAGATTATACAAACGCTTTTGGTTTCTTTATTAGTTTTATTTTATTAATGTTAACTTTTATTTTACCAATCTCTAGTAATATGAATATTTCAATTATATTTATTGTTTTCTTAGCAGTTTTATCTTTAACAAGATTAAAAAGAGCAGATTACTATCATGATCGAAAAAATAAGTTATGGATGGTAGAAATATTTTTACTTATTATTTATGTTTTGGCAGGTATTTTGACTTCTATTCAATTTGCTAATACTGGAGAAATACAAATACTAATACTTGGTTATTTTACATTTATATGTGGTACTTTAGAAGTAGCTGAGTCACTTATTTTGTATGTTACTAAGGGTAAAATAAGATGAGACTTGTTAATGATTTTAAAGAATATCAAATACTTGATATGGCTAGTGGTTATAAATTAGAGAGTTGGGGAGGTTATATTTTAGAAAGACCAGACCCACAGATAATATGGAGTGAAAAAACGAATCCTAAGCTATGGGACAAGCTTGATGCTAAATATACGAGAAGTAATACTGGTGGAGGAAGTTGGGAAGTACTTGGAAAACATAAAGACACTTTCGAAGTAAGCTATCATGACACAAAATTTTTGCTTAAATTAATGGGGTTTAAGCATACGGGATTATTTCCGGAACAAGCTACTAATTGGAATTTATTAGAAAGTATTATCAAGAATAGCGATAGGCCTTTAAAAGTATTAAATTTATTTGCTTATACAGGCGCAGCTTCTGTTGTTGCTTTAAAAGCAGGAGCAGAAGTTGTACATGTCGATTCATCTAGAGGAATGGTCGATTGGGCTAAAGAAAATGTTAAACTTAATCATTTAGAAGATAAGCCTATTAGGTTTTTAGTTGATGATTGTATAAAGTTTGTCAAAAGAGAAATCAGAAGAGGCAATACTTATGATATTATTCTTATGGACCCGCCATCATTTGGAAGGGGAAGTAAGAATGAAGTATGGAGTATTGAAAAAGACTTATATAATTTAATAAGTGATTGTGCTAATTTAATGAGTAATAATTTTAAATTATTATTAGTTAATACATATAGTACAGGACTTTCTAAAACAATAATTGAAGATGTACTAAGATTAACGGTAGATAAAAAATGTCATGGAGTGATAACAAGCGATGAAATAGGGATACCTATGAAAGACTCTAATTTAATACTTCCATGTGGTATAACTACAATATGGCAAGATAAAAAAACATCTAACTATTAGATGTTTTTTGCTGTAAAAATGATTTAAAAACGTATTATTATCTGACATTCTAAGATTTGTCAATTATAAATTTTTATGTTATTATAGACACTACAAAAAGACACGAAATTTATAGATTTTTAAAAATTT
>CACXCK010000066.1 GCA_902766135.1 uncultured Erysipelotrichaceae bacterium | reverse complement strand
CCAAAAGAACAAGAAATAATAAATAATATAATTAATATCTGTAATAAATATAACAAAGAAATAAATATCAAAGAGTTTATTATTAATGATTTAAAAGCGATTAAAACTAAAACAAATACTATTAAAAATGCTATTACAGCAATAGACTATAAAAATACTTTCATTAAAGATAATGAATACTTATTTATATTAAACGGTAATGAATCTATCCTAAATAAAAATTATAAAGATGAAGACTACTTAAGTGATAAAGAAAAAGAAATAATAAATATTGAAACATCAAGTGAAAAAACATTACTGAATAATAAAATATTATTAAATAAAATAAAAAGTATTAAAAATCTAACCATTACTTATTTAGATAAAAAGCCCATATCAAACATCCTAGAAGAATTTACGCCTAAAGAAATAACTCTAAACTATGACATATCTAATACCTATAATAAAATTAAATTTGGTACTCTTTTAGATGACTTAAGAAAATATAATACTGAAAGTGATTTACTACACAGACTAGATAATAACTATGACATAGACTATCAAACATACAATAACAAATATACTAAAATAGATCATGAATTATTCTCTAAATATCTAAATAATAAACTAAACTTATCATATACCAAAATAGATTTATATAATAAATGTCCCTTTAGTTTCTACTTAAAATATATTTTAAAAGTAGATACTAAAGAAGATTCATTTAATCTATATATGGGTAGTCTAATTCATAAAATACTAGAACTAGATATAACAGATAATAATGATATAGATAATATGTTTAATGATATTCTAAAAGAAAAAGAATGGTCTTATAAAGAAATATTTTTTATTAATAAACTAAAAGAAGAAACTAAATATATAACCAAAGAATTACAAATTCAAAAAGATTATACTAACTTAAATAATGTTATAAGAGAGAGGCAATATAATGTAATTCTAGATGATAAAACATCATTTACAGGGATTATAGATAAAATACTCTATAAAGATAATATTGTTTCTATAATAGACTATAAAACAGGAAGTACGACTATAAAAAAAGAATATATGCCTCTAGGATATAGTCTTCAACTTCCCATATATTTATATCTAATTAAAAAGAATACTTCTAATACCATCGGAGGTATATACTTACAAAATATTATCCCAGGAAGAATAAATGATAATGGCGCAGATTCATTTGAAAGCCAAAAGAAAAAAGCTCTCAAACTAACAGGCTATTCAAACAAAGACTTTAACATTCTAAAAGAAGTAGATAATACTTATCAAAATTCTAAATTAATAAATAGTTTAAAAGTAACAACAAAAGGTGATTTCTACTCTTATTCTAAAGTTTTAGATAATGATGATATGAATACTATTTATAATTTAGTAGATAAAATAATTAATAATGTTAAAGACTCTATTTGGCAAGAAGAATTTCCCATTAAAGATATCATAATTGATAATAAAGATAATATTAGTTGTAAGTATTGCAATTATAAATCAATATGTCATAAAACAAATAAAGACACCATCTATTTAAAAAGTGATCATTTTTTCTTAAGTAAGGAGGATAACAATGGCTTGGACTAAAGAACAAGAACTAGCAATTAACACTGTAGGCACAAATATTATTGTTTCAGCCGGAGCAGGCTCTGGTAAAACAGCCGTTTTAACTACTAGAGTAATGCGTCACATCCACAATGGTATTCATATTGATGAACTATTAATACTTACATTTACAAATGCTGCCGCGGGCGAAATGAAAGAAAGAATCGAAAAAAACTTAAAAAAAGAAAACAATCAAGAAGAACTAAAAAGACTATCTAATGCCTACATCACAACATTTGATTCATACGCATCATCAATCGTCAAAAAATATCATTATTTACTTAACTTACCAAAGAATATTGTTGTTGCAAATGACGCCCTATTAAGAAGAATTAAAAAAGAAGTATTAGATAATATTTTTGAAGATTATTATAAAGAAAATAACCCGTCATTTAGTAGTCTCATAAACATGTTGTGTATTAAAAATGATGATGATTTAAAGAGTGAAATACTTGCTCTTGCCAATAAACTAGAAATTAAAACTGACTTAAATAATTTCTTAGATACTTATCTAGATACCTACTATAATGATTCCGTCTATCAAAGTATAACAAATGACTATTACAATATATTAAATAATAAAATAAGCGAATTAGAAGTAGAATATAACACTGAAAAACATAACTTTGATAATGACTATTCATCAAAACTAATTACTACTATTAAAAGTTTAAAAAGTGATAATTTAGATGAGTTAATAGCAAGAATTAAAAGTACAACACTTCCCCCACTTCCAAGAGGGAGTGAAGAAGAAACAAAAGCATCTAAAGAAAAACTAAACAAGATTCTTTCCAATATCAAAACAAATTATATCTATGGTTATCAAGAAGATATTATAAATGATTATATTAAAACTAAAGAATATATAGAAGTTGTAATTAACATTTTAAAAAGATACTATAATACTTTAAATAACTACAAAGATACATCTAACCTATACGACTTTATAGATATAGCTAAAATAGCGCTAAAGATATTAAAAGAATATCCCGAAATTAGAAATGAAATAAAAACCAATTTAAAAGAAATAATGGTTGATGAATATCAAGATACATCAGATATCCAAGAAGAATTTATAAATTTAATATCAAATAATAATCTATATATGGTAGGAGACATTAAACAAAGTATCTATAGATTTAGAAATGCTAACCCCGATATTTTTAAAAAGAAATACCTAGACTATAGTAACAATCTAAACGGAATTAAAATAGATTTACTAAAAAACTTCCGTTCAAGGCGTGAAGTCTTAGATAACATAAACACCATCTTTAATCCCATCATGGATTTAAAACTTGGTAGTGCAGATTATTATTCATCACATCAAATGGTCTTTGGTAATACTAACTATGAAGAAAAAAAAGATAATATAGACTATAATATGGAAATAATAGAATACGACTATAATACTAAAGAGTATTCAAAAGAAGAAATAGAATTCTTTAAAATAGCAAAAGACATAAAAACAAGACTAAATACCAAAGTCTTAGATAAAGAAACAAATGAACTAAGGCGTATTGAATACAAAGACTTCTGTATCATCATGGATCGTAACTCATCATTTGACCTACTAAAAAAAATATTATCACATTTTAATATTCCTACAACTCTATACAAAGATGATGAACTAAACGAATGTGAAGAAATATATCTAATAAAAAACATTATTGATTATTTAATATGTTTAAAGAAAAAAGAATATAAAGAAAAATATCGTTTTAGTTTTACTGCTCTTGCAAGAAGTTATTTATTTGAACTAAGTGATAACGAAATATTTAATATCTTAACAACCAACAATATAAAAGATAACATTATATATAAAACATTCATAGATATATCAAGTAACATAAATACCCTTTCTATCGAAGAAATCCTAAAAGAAGTATTATTAAAAACAAATGCCTATTACTTACTAATTAAAAAAGGTGATATAGATACTCGTATTAAAAAACTAGAAAAAATTATCGAATTATCCAAAGACTTAAATAAAAGTACTTATAATATCTATGAATTTAATGACTTCTTAGATAATATCTTAAAGGATAATGAGAAGATAACCATTCCTAATGAAGTATCCAACACCAACAGTGTCAAAATAATGAACATTCATAAATCAAAAGGTCTAGAATTTCCAATAACATACTTCTGTGGTTTATATAAATCATTCTCTAAACAAGATATTAAAGGCGACTTAATAATCGAAAATAACTTACCTATCTATATTCCTATATTTGATGAAGGCGTAAAAGAAACAGTTATAAAACTACTTATTAAAGAAATAATAAATGAAGAAGATATAAGTGAAAAAATAAGACTCTTCTATGTAGCCTTAACAAGAGCAAAAGAAAAAATGATTTTCATATTACCTAAAAAAGAACAACCAGAAATAAAACAAAATGACATTATTTTAGACTCTATAAGGTTAAAATATAAAAGCCTAGCAGACATATTATACTCAATACCTAATGAACTTGCTTTTTACAAAAAAAACCTTAATATAGATGAATTACAATTATCGAAAGACTATCTAATTCCTAGTGAACTAGACCATAAAAGCAAAAATACAAAGTCTAACATAATTGATTTAGAAAAAACAGCAATAATTGAAACAAAAGAAACATACTCCAAAAGTATTACAGAACTACTAGATACAGAAGAAAAAAATAATATTGAACTAGGTCTTCAATTTCATGAAACACTTGAATACTTAAACTTTAAAAGTCCTAATTTAAATAACATTCAAAATGAATTCATTAAAAACAAAATAAAAGATATGTTAAATACAAACCTTTTTAAACAAATTAAAGATGCAAACATATATCAAGAATATGAATTCATTTATGAAGAGGACAAAACAGAATATCATGGAAAGATAGATCTATTACTAACTTATGAAGATCATATAGATATCATAGACTATAAACTATATGATATAAAAGATGATGCTTATATTAAACAACTAAATGGTTATAAAAAGTATATCGAAAGTATATCCCAAAAAAAAGTATACACATACTTATACTCTATAATATCTAGCAAAATAAAAGAAGTAATTATGTAAAAGAAAAAAGAATAACTAAATTATTCTTTTTATCTACCCATCTTTACAGTATCACCGGAAATAATAAGACCTTGTTCATATTTTTCAGACCAACGTCTGTACTCATCAGAATCATTTAAACTAGCCGCAATATATTGTTTTAAAATATCGTTGACCTCAGGACTATTTAAATCATTGCTGTTATATTTATGAGGTGCACCACACGCTATAGCATTATCATAATTAATAGGTTTGCCAGTACTAATTAGTAATGTAGCAAAACGCGGATCCACATCTAAATATCCATGACATTCACCTAATTCATTTACTGGAAGAAGTTGACCTATTTCATCAAACTTTTCTTCACGTAAAGCGACATTAACAACATATCCATTTGGTTCTCTATAAGCCCTTCTTGTTACAACTTTAGCTCCGTGTTTTGGTGCGTAACCAAATGCCAATGAAACCTCAAGGCCATCTTTGTTAAATAAACGTTCAGAAAACTCATTTGTATTTTGATTCTTTTCATTAACATTTTCTAAAGATAGCAATCCATTATCTAAGACTTTAACTTTAGAAGAATCCAATGAACCACATTTAATTAACTCTAAACCTAAAGCATCATTCTTTATTCTATAAAGAGGTTTATTTGCATCATCATATATAACAATTTCATTATCACTAATATTTACATTTTGCCCAGAGTATCCATCAGCTCTGTAAACGCCAAAAGTTAATGCGTCCCCAAATAACACATTAATGGCAGGGTGTTCTATTATTCTTTCATCAACACCTATTGTTCTCAAATCTTCTTTAATATTTCTCATCTGCATTCCTCCTACAATAAGGATAACACCATAAAAACAATAATTCAATTAAATTTACAAGCAGTTTACAATTTTTAAATTTTAGTTAAGCATTCTTTTATTGCCTCAATCTCTAAATTATTTATAAACTTAATAAAATTAGTATAATCTCCATTTAAATGAGCCTTAGCTAAATTATTATAATACTCTAATTTATTATCTTTAGTAATCATTATAGGTAAATATCCATGACTCATTAAAGCCAAATTCATAACCAATATTGAAAGAGTTTCATTACCATCACAAAAAGGATGATTACGAACTAACTCACCATGTAACAAACTAGCCTGTACAATAGGATGATACTTCTCCCAATTACCATAGCTAATAACAAGTTTTTCCATTAATTCAGAAACATTGCTAACTCTTTTAGAATTAGGGTCATCTGCCCTATAACGTCCTGCAAATTCATAATCAATACCCAAAAGTAATAAACGATGTAAATTCTTAATATTATTTTCTGTTATTGGTTCACTACTTTTAACCAACTTATCAATATATTTTAAAGTTCTTTCTAAATTAATAACTTGCAAATGCTCTTTAATACTCTTATTACCAACTGTAATACCAGAAAGAACTACTTTAGTATCTTTTAAAGATAACGAACTACCATCTAAACTATTACATTGATATATAAAATTAGTATTATATTCATTTTTGATATCTTTCAAAGTATTAGAAGAATTATACACTTTATTATTATATTGTAATAATAATTCATCCAATTCATTAAAATAGCCTTTTGAAATTTTAAATGAGAAATCTTTAGCAAGTTTAACACTTCTTTTGTCAACAGGCTTAGTAGCATTAATAGGTATATTCCAAGTATTACCAATTTTTACTGCCCCTTCAATTCTTCCATTAGACAAAAGTTGTCTTATTCTTCTTTCACTAATCCCCCATTTATTTACAGCTGTTGTAGTAGTCATGTATTCCATACAACTCACCTCATTATAATTATACTAAAACTAAAATGTTTAGTCAACATTTTATCTACCGTCAACGGAACAAAGAAAGAGTTATTCTCCCTCATAAATAACTCTTTCTTTATTATCAATTTCCGAATCATAATACAAAACTTCACAGTTGTTTAACATTTCCATTTTTCTAAACCATTCAGGACTATAATGAAAATAATTCAATAATAAACTTTGAATAACATAATTATGTGATACTATAAAAACAACCTTTCCTTTTAAAGAATTCATAAATACTTTAGTCCGCATTGCAAGTTCAAAAGGACTTTCTCCATATTTACTTTCTCTATAAAACATAGAAGTAGAATTATAATGCTTATACCAAGTATTTAAATCTTTATACTTTTCATCGCCGCAAAATAATTGTTCCACTAAAGCAATATCTTCTAATATCGGAATATGTAAATAATCATGTATTATATCAGCTGTTTCTCTAGTCCGTTCAAAAGGACTAGTATAAAACAAAGCTTTATCTAAAGGAATATTATTCTTTTCACAGAATTCCTTCAAAAACTTTCCACATCTATTTGCCTGCTCTACCCCTAAATCAGATAAAGATATCTTATATTCTGGATAACTTTTTCTAATACTGTCTGGATCATCATTTACAGACTCGGCACTTCTAATAAAAAATATTTTCATCCTAATCTCCCTCCATCCTATAGAAAACAATCATATATTATAAGAATATTATAACAAGTTAAAGACTAACTGTAAACAATAAAAAAATAACGTTGACGAGACGTTATTTCTAGTTTGAATCAGCACACTACCTTAGTCTGAGTAGGGCCGCTTATTATGGAAGTTTTCTTTCTCCACATGACCATATCCTTAATAGAAATAAGACTTATAAAAAGCATTCAATAAGTATCTTCATATAATAAAATATGATGAGAAATATTACTAAATAAATATACATAGATTCAATAATATTAATTACTCTCTCTATTAAGTAATTTAAATATACTACAAAATTTGACAACTGTCAACAAAAAAATACAAAAAAAATAACGATGACAAGTCGCTATTTCTAGTTTGAATCAACAATTATTTGAGTCACAATAATGTCGCTTATTTATGGGTTTTCTTTCCCAATATGATCATATACTTAATAGATAATAAGACTTATTTTTAAATAAGCATTCAATAAACATACAAGTGTCATATATATAAAATATATGAAAATATTATTAATTTATATTTTATAAAAATAAATTTATAAATATATAAATATTTAAATTTCCTATAAATAAATTATAGAAATTTTAATTATTAAATTAGAATTAATCTAATAAATAATTAAATATAATATTTTACATCTTGTACTCTCTATTAAGTATCTACAATATACCATGTATTTTTTTGGAAGTCAATACTTTTTTTGATTTTTTTCAAAAAAATTTTTAAAGCCGAAATAAATTAAGTAAATTCCAACTAAAATATTAAGTAAAACTGTCAAATATGAAGGCAAAAACTCATGACTTATTGTTCCAATTAAATCAACAAATAATTGAAACAAAAGAGTCGCATTGACAAGTCCTAAGCAAAAACATACTAATTCTTTCCTTTTATATTTTTCTTTCACTATTTTTGTAGTTAATATACTTCCCCAAAAAACTATAGTAACAGGATTCGAAAGGGCTAATAATAAGGTTTGCATAATCAAGCTACTACTGCCACTTTCTATAGACAAGGAAGGAATTAAATTGAGTCCAAATTCATTTAATATAGTTGACGTGCCAAAAATAATTAGTACTATCGAACCAACTATTTTCATCACACCTAGCCATTTGCTATTCTTAAGTATCTTACTAACTCCAAGTGACGCTATAGTTATATAAAAAGCATCAACAAAAGCTATAACAAGTATTACGGGAATAGTATTAATAAATCCTCTATTCTGTGCAGTGTGAAAAACAAGCAAGCACATAGGACCAATAATTAGTTGTAAAATCATTCCAAACTTTATTCCATCAATATACCTTTTCACGCTAAAGCCTCATACTAATTATCTATTAAATGCTAATTAATTCATAATTAGTTGTTCCAATACCTAACTGTTCTGCTGCTTCTATCGTATGTTCACCATTTCTTGAAGTTACTCTTTCCATAAAATGTTTCTTACCAGGGTCATCGCTTTCCAAAACCAAATCAATACATGCTCTATCAATCGCAACAGGATCTAACGAAGCAAGAATACCTATATCTCTAAGACAAGGATCTTCCGCATCTGCACAGCAATCACAATCAACGCTCATATTTTTCATAACATTAATATACGCAATTCTTCCATCAAACAATCTAACCACTGAAGAAGCTGCATCCGCCATGCTCTCCAAAAAATCATTTTGACTTGGTAGATGACTCCATACATAATCAGCATCATCAGTTGTTCCAGCAGCGTGAATATAAGCTTTACCTTTTCTCGAAGCACAACCAATAGATAATTGCTTTAACGCTCCACCATATCCACCCATTGGATGGCCTTTAAAATGTGATAATACAAGCATTGACTGATAATTAGTAATATGTGAACCCACATAATTCTTACTTATTATATTACCATCCGAAATATCTAAAGTAATATCCCCTTCACTATCCATAATATCCACATTATAGTATTTATCCCAGCCATGCTTATGTAGTAAGAGCTTATGATCTTCATTATTAGTTCTAAGTCCATCGTAAGCTGTATTACATTCAACCACGGTTCCATTTAACTTACTAACCAAATCCTTCATAAAATCTGGTCTTAAATAATTTTGATTGCCATCTTCACCACTATGTAGTTTAACAGCGACATTTCCTTCCAAATATACTCCTAATGCTTCATACACCTTAATTAATCCTTCAGGTGTAATATCTTTTGTAAAATAAACTTTTGCTTTTTCCATATTTCCTCCTTAATTATTTCAATATCAAATTATCAACAGTAATATCATCTTTAGTTATTGTTGATAATATATCTTTCCGTTTCTTACCCTTCGTATTAGAAGCATGCTTAATAACACTCTTCTCATATATGTTTCTAATAAATCTCGCATTACCAAAATTAGGAGAATGTTGATACTTTCTAATAATAGTTCTTAAATACTCTATTGCCTCATCTTGAACCTTAAATCCAGCTTTATTAACCATTCCTTTAAATATTTCAACTAGCTCATCCTCAGTATAATCATCAAACTCCAAAGTATAGCCTATTCTAGATTTAATACCAGAATTACTATTTAAAAAATCTTGCATTTCTTTTGTATAACCCGCAAATATCACAACAAAATCTTTCCGGTAATTTTCCATTGCCTGAATAAGTGTTGCAATAGCTTCAGCATTGTAAGAATTATCACCCTTAACAGCTAAACTATAAGCTTCGTCAATAAATAACACTCCACCTAAAGATTTCTCAATTACACTCATTGTTTTAGGAGCAGTTTGCCCTACATATTCAGCAACTAAATCCTTAATTGATACTTCTACTAACTTATTCTGACTCAAATATTTTAAATTATACAAAATATTAGCCACAAGTCTTGCTACAGTAGTCTTACCAGTACCAGGGTTTCCTAAAAAAACCATATGCAAATTAACATCACTACTACCTAAATTAGCTTTCTCCTGAAATTCTTTCAAATCAGCAAGCTCATGAAGCACAGTTTTAACACGTTTAAGGCCTACTAACTCGTTAAGTGACGCAAATACCTCATCCATGCTTTTCTCTTTCTCTAAAACTGGTATTTTCTTATTAAAAGATATCTCCTTAACTAACTTATCGCGGTACATCACATAATCATCAACCCCAGGTAATGTAGCAGAAATATAATCCAATAGTTTTACTTTATCTTCATCACTTACATTTACCTTATCTAACACCTCTTGATAAACATCCTGAGTATCAATACTTCCTGACTTAATAACAAACGTAAAATAATTATTCTTGAAAGTCTCCCTTCCCAAAAAGAAATTATCTACTTCATAAACACTTCCCATAACAATAGATAAAACT
>CACXCK010000065.1 GCA_902766135.1 uncultured Erysipelotrichaceae bacterium | reverse complement strand
TGGCGATAAAAAATGTGATATCAATTGTAATCCAAATTCAGATGAACCATCTGGTGTTAATCAAGATACAAATGGTGACGGAGAATGCGACTTAAACTGCGATGATGGCAAGTTTGGCGGAAAAGCTGGCGATGGCATTCCTGATTCCAATATTGATTCAGATAATGATGGAAAATGTAACTTAAACTGTGATGATGGTTATCCAACAGGCACTAAAAACGACGGTGTTTGTGATCATAACTGTGATACCAATAACGATGGTAAATGTGATAGAAAATGTGACACATCAGCAAGCGACGCCTTAAGTGTCCAAACCGATAACAATTTTCTACTATATGTTCAAAATATTAAAAATTTTAACGTTCAAAATATTAAGCCTGGATGGAGTGACACTCACATCGTTAGAATAAACAATTCAAGTAATATATCACTTCCATACAGCATCAAAATGGAAGAAGTAATAAATCAATTTGAACCAAAGAGTGAATTTGTATACAATGTTAAACGTAATGGAATCATAGTAATACCAGATACAGAAGCTCCAAGTGCAGATGGATATATTATTAAAGATTTAATGATTCCAGCTAATACAACATTAGAATATACATTTACATATCACTTTGTTGAAACTGGCGTAAATCAGGATAATCAAAAAGGTAAAACGTTCAGTTCAAAGATTATTGTTGAAGCAAATTAAGGAATGATTTCATTCCTTTTTTTTAGCCAATACTTGTAATTATTAAATAATTTGCGTATAATATAAAAAGAATAGAAGGGATTGCGGATATATGAAGAAAAATGAAAAATTTGTATCATTCACTAACGCATTAAAATTTGTATCCGGAATCATTTCTTGGGTAGTTCTCGTAATTTTAGTAATAATAGCGATATTTTTAGTATACTACTTTTTTGCCACAAAAATTTATGGCGAAAAAGGCGAAAACTATAAACCAGCCTTTTCCTTATATACAATTCTCTCAGCAAGTATGGAGCCAAATATAAAAGTATACGATGTTATTGTAGATGTAAATGTAAAAAAGCCAGAAGACATAAAAGTAGGGGACGTAATAACATTTATTTCAACATCTAATTTAACAAGTAACATGACAATAACACACCGTGTTATAGAAGTAGTAAAAGACGGCGACAATTACTCATACAAGACGCAAGGCGATGCTAACTTAATACCGGATAATACAAATGCTGAATATCAGAAAGTATTAGGAAAAGTATTGTTTAAAATACCTCAACTAGGGCGAATACAGGAATTTTTAGGTCAAAAAGGTGGTTGGCTCGTAGTAATCGTACTACCAGCCCTAGGCGTTATAATATCAGATATCTTAAAGATTTTTAGGCTATCAGGAGCTAAAACCAATTTGGATAAATTTAATCAAGAAGAAGAAGAAGCCAAAGAAGCAGAGCAAAAAACAAAACAAGAAATAGAAAACAATTTAGTATTTCATTATTCAACAAAAGGAAAAGTACTAAATGAACGAGAAGAAGATGAAAAAGAAATTGATGAACTAATAAAATCATTAGATGAAAAACAAAAACAAAATGAAGTAACTAATAATGAGAGTGGGTTAGTAGCTATTAAAGAATCACAAGATGAAAAGCAATCCCAAGAAGAACCAAAAAAGATTGAAAAAGAAAACATCCCATTTGAACTTCCAAAGCTAGCCACTAAAGATGATGAAGAGAATAAATAAAGAGAAGCTAAATTATTAACGATTTAGCTTCATTTTTTACCATGATTGACAAACAAATGTTTATGTGATAGAATACCTCACTAAAAAGAGGGGGTTAAAATGCTTAACAGACAAAAAATAATCTATCACAAAAAGATAGAAATCATCATCGCTATATTTATCATAATTGCAAGTTATCCAATCTGGGGTATTTGGTACGACGAAAAACTACTAGAGGCTAAAAAATATGTAGACACTAGCTATACATACGTCTTAACTGCCAATAAACAGGGGATTAGAGATTACCCGATTAAAGATGAAGTATCATTAAAAAATTTAATTCCAACAACCATTTATCTAAAAAATGATACTCGCCTAAGATCGGATTATCGGTTAGCCATAAGAGTCCCCAAAAGCACAAAACTAAACTATAAATACTTAAAATATTCTTTTGACGGAGAAATTCATGACATGTCTTCAACATTACAAATAGAAGACAACAATTACTACTACTTCGTAATGGCTGAAGGAAATCTTGATGGTACTGAAAAAACACATAAAATGAATTTATGGCTTAAAGAAAATACACCAATAAATGAATGCCAAAAAGCATTTACATATGATATTGTAAATATTAACAATAAAGTTGACATGTAAGAATTGCTAATGCAATTCTTTTCTTATTTAAATTAAGTGAAAATCTTGATATAATAAATACGAGGTAACAGAAATGATAGATATAACAAATTTAAATGAATTACAAAAAGAAGCCGTTAACCACGTAGATGGCCCATGTTTAGTTATTGCCGGCGCAGGTTCTGGCAAAACAAAAGTATTAACAACTAGAATTGCCAAACTAATAAGCGAAGGCATCCCTGATTATCAAATACTTGCCATTACATTTACAAATAAGGCAGCAAAAGAAATGAAAGAAAGACTATCTAAACTAACTAATGCAGAACATAGTTTCGTTGGAACATTTCACTCATTTGGGGTTAGACTATTAAGAGAGAATACTGAAGAATCAGGTTTAAAGAAAAATTTTACAATCCTTGATAGTGATGATGTAACAAGTCTTATAAAGAAAATAATCAAAGAAAAAGGCTATGACTCAAAAGAGATAACCCCGGGCTTTGTAAAAAATAGAATAAGCTTTATAAAAAATGAATTATTATCAAATGATGAAATAGAAAAATACTTTAAAACAGATGCTGAACAAATTGCTTACGAAATATATAAAGAATACAGCCAAAAATTAAAACAGAATAATTCTGTCGATTTCGATGATTTATTAAAAATACCAGTTATGTTATTTAAGAATAATCAAAGTATATTAGAAAAATATCAAAATAGATATCGCTACATTTTAATAGACGAGTATCAAGATACCAACGAAGTTCAATATCAACTTGTAAAGCTACTTGCCCAAAAGTATAAAAACCTCTTTGTTGTTGGTGATCCAGATCAATCCATTTATCAATTTAGAGGAGCTAACTACAAAAACATTCTAAACTTTGAAAATGATTACAAAGATACCAAAGTAATATCTCTAGAAGATAACTATCGTAGCACCAAAATGATCCTAGATGCAGCAAATTCTGTCATCAAAAATAATAAAGAAAGAAAAGAAAAAAATCTTCGAAGCCATCATGGCGAAGGTTTGAAAATAAAATATACGAGAGCTTATGATGAACGTCAAGAAGCGAGTTACGTAACTTCAGAAATTAAGAAACTTCTAGAAATGGGCAGAAAGAAAAATGAAATCGCTGTTTTTTACAGAACAAATGCCCAATCAAGAATTGTTGAAGAGCAATTTTTAAAAGAAAATATTCCATACAAAGTAGTAGGTAGTTATTACTTCTATGCTCGTAAAGAAATAAAAGATTTAATATGTTACTTACGTCTTATTCTAAATGAAAATGATGATATATCACTAAGAAGGGTAATAAATGTTCCTAAAAGAAAGATCGGCAATGCAACTATAGAAAAACTAGAGAAAACAGCCTCAACAGAAAATAAAAGTATCTTTGAAATAATAAAAGATGGTAAAGAATTGGCTTTTAAAAATCTTATTCTCGAATTAAAACACGATTCTGAGTCAATGAGTTTAACTGAACTTATTACGGATATTATCGAAAAATCAGGTATGAAAAAAGAACTAGAATCAGAAGGAACTTTAGAAAGTGAATTAAGACTAGATAATTTGAACGAATTTAAAAGTATAACAACAACATTCGAAAGTCGAACAGGAAGTGTTGATTTAGGTGATTTCCTTGAAGAAATAAGCCTTATTTCCGATATTTCTGAACATCAAGATACAACCGATGTTGTAACTCTAATGACCCTTCATAGTGCTAAAGGACTAGAATTTCCATTTGTTTTCTTAATTGGTATGGAAGATGGAATATTCCCACATCAAAATAGCTTCCTAGAAGAAGGTGGGCTTGAAGAAGAAAGAAGACTATGCTATGTTGGTATAACAAGAGCAAAAGAAAGACTATACTTACTAAATGCTAAAAGTAGAATGATGTATGGTAAAACAACTAATAATCCACCTAGCAGATTTATAGATGAAATAGATACAAACTTAATAGAAAGTAATGAACCAGCAAGCAAAAAAGAAGTTCATCTAAACATCAGTGAAATGTATCATGAGGAGAATGTCGATTATAAACAAGGAGATGTTGTAATGCATACAATCTATGGTAAAGGCGTCGTTATCTCTGTTGATGAATCAATAATTACAATAGCTTTTAGCAAACAATATGGAATTAGAAAACTGATGAAAAATCACAAAAGTATTAGAAAGGTGTGATTCACTTGAGTTCAGATTATGTCGTAAACGAAGGAATAACAACCAAAGTATTTTTACATCAAGGACGTTTTTTCAGTTCATTATATAAGTTTTATAAGGGTAGTGAAATAATTATTCACACATTGCCAACAATACCTAAAGAATTAGAAGAACACCAAGAATTACTAGCAAGAGTAACAAATGATTGTTTCTTGTGCTTTCGCTACCAAAAGAATAAAGGAGAATTTTTAGCTTACTTTGAATATACTTGGCTTGAAAATAAAACAATAAGACATATCAATCTAGAACAAAATAGAGAGGCAAACACTTAATGAAGCTTTAAATAATTTAGAAAAAACAATTAATAAAGGAAGGACAAAAAAATATGAATAAAACACTATTAGTTATGGCAGCCGGCATGGGCTCACGCTTCGGAGGACTAAAACAAATCACTCCAGTCGATGATGAAAACAATTTCTTAATTGATTATTCAATTTACGATGCCAAAAGAAATGGTTTTAATAAAGTGGTTTTTGTTATTAAAGAAGAGCTCCTAAATGATTTCGAAGAAACGATAGGGAAGAGAATAAAAAATATCATTCCTGTATCTTATGCATTTCAGCGATTAGAAGATATTCCAAGTAGAATAGATATATCAAAGAGAACAAAACCATGGGGGACTGTTCAGGCTGTCTTAGCAGCTAAAGATGTTATTGATGAAGATTTTGTTGTCATTAACGCAGACGATTTCTACGGTCATAATGCTTACAAAAACGCTAGTGCTTTTCTAGATAATAACCACAATCCTCATGAATACGCATGTATATCATACGAATACGGTGAATCTTGTGGTGAAGGAATAGTTAAAAGAGGGGTCATAGAAACTAATAATAATGAAATAATGAAGATTGTAGAAAGCAGTATAAAAAGGGATAATTCTAAAATTATTGCCAGTCCTTTAAACGGGAAAGAAGATTTTACTATTCGCGAAGATACACCAGTTTCCATGAATATGTTTGCGTTCAAAAAAGATATATTTGTGCTTCTTGAAGAATATTTTAAAGATTTTTTTAACAATAGTGAAGAAGCAGTACTAAATAGTGAAGCATTACTTCCTGAAGCTTTGCAAGCCTTTATTGAAAGCAAAAAAATCAAACTTATGGAGGTTAAATCAGAAAGTGAATGGATTGGTATGACATATAAAGAAGATTTAGAAATCGTCAAAAATAAATTAAAAGAGCTAAAAAATAATAAAACGTATCCAAATTATCTATGGAGGAATCATGAATGAACTTGAAAGAATTAAAGAACTAACAAAAATATTAGATAATGCTAACTATGAATACTATGTATTAGCAAATCCAACCTTAACAGACCAAGAATTTGATAAATATTTAAGAGAATTAGAAAGTCTAGAAGCACGTCATAGTGAATATGACAATCCTAACTCTCCAACTAAAAGAGTTGGGGGAATGGTCATTGAAAAATTTCAAAAAATAAAGCACCAAATTCCCATGCTATCTCTTCCAGATGTTTTTAGCGAAGAAGAAATAATAGCCTTTGACAAGCGTATTAGAGATGCAGGAATTACTCCGGAGTATGTCTGCGAATTAAAAATAGATGGGGTATCTGTTTCTCTTCGTTATGAGAATGGTATTTTCAAAAGTGGAGCAACTAGAGGTGATGGCATAACTGGTGAAGACATCTCTCATAATGTAAGAACAATTAGAAGCGTCCCAATGCATCTAAAAGAAGATGTTTCTATTGAAGTTCGCGGTGAAATATATATGCCTAAAGAATCACTCATAAAAGCAAATTTAGAACGTGAAAAAGAAGGCTTACCATTACTTCAAAACTGTCGTAACGCAGCTGCTGGATCAATAAGACAATTAGATTCTAAAGTAGCTGCTAAAAGAAATTTAGACACTTGGATTTATCATTTACCAAATCCTTTAGATTACAATATAGATAAGCATTATGATGCTTTAAAATATATGGAAAAACTGGGTTTAAAAGTAAATCCAGCTAACAGAATTGTCAAAAATATCGATGAAATATTAGCTTTCATTCATGAATATGGTGAAAAAAGAAATAGTTTACCATATGACATTGACGGCGTAGTTATTAAACTTAACGATCTACATATGCAAGAAAAACTAGGATATACTTCCAAATATCCAAAATGGGCAATTGCTTATAAATTCCCAGCTGAAGAAGTACTAACAAAGTTAACAGATATTATTTTTACGGTCGGAAGAACAGGACGTATTACACCAAACGCCGTATTAGAACCAGTCATAATTATGGGCTCAACTGTTAAAAGAGCAACACTCCATAATGAAGAATATATCCTTGAAAAAGGCCTAAAAATAGGTGATACTGTCTCTATTAGAAAAGCAGGAGATGTCATTCCTGAAGTAGTTGGCCCTAAAATAGAGAGAAGAACAGGGGAAGAACAAGAATTTAAAATGATTAGTACCTGCCCGATATGCGGAACTGTTTTACAAAAGAAAGAAGGCCAGGTTGATCACTACTGTCCAAATGAATCATGTCCAGCTAGACATACAGAAACACTTATTCATTTTGCATCTCGTCATGCCATGAACATAGATGGACTAGGAGAACAAATTATGCAAGACCTATTCAATCTAGGATTCGTCAAAAAAATTCCGGATATATACTTGCTGAAAAATCACAAAGAAGACTTAATAGAATTAGAAGGATACGGATCCAAAAGTGTTGATAACCTTTTAATAGCTATCGAAAATAGTAAAGAAAACAGCCTAGAAAGATTACTATTTGGCTTAGGCATAGGAGGCATAGGTGACAAAACAGCACTCCTTTTAGCTAGAAAATATAAAACATTGGAAGAACTATCCACAAAAACTAAAGAAGAATTGGAAACAATTAAAGATATCGGCCCAATCTTAGCATACAATATAGTTGCATACTTTAATGACCCAAATAATAAAGAAATAATTAACAAATTGATGGAATATGGTATAAATCAAACTTATAAAGGCGAAGAACTTAAGAATAATGAACTTATAAGTGGGAGAAGATTTGTTGTTACAGGTACCATTTCATTCATGGGAAGAGATGAAATAGAACGTATAATTGACTCATATGGTGGACATGCAAGTAGTAGTGTTTCTGCCAAAACTAACGTGGTAATAGTAGGAGATAACCCAGGATCCAAAGCCACAAAAGCAAAAGATTTAGGAATCGAGATTTGGGATGAAGAAAAATTGTATTCGATTTTTAATGATTTAGGAGAGATTTAAAAAGCTTATTGGCT
>CACXCK010000064.1 GCA_902766135.1 uncultured Erysipelotrichaceae bacterium | reverse complement strand
GCCCTTAATATTTCGTATTTTATTTTTTTTAACATAATTCAAAAAATTATGACTCATTACTACATAGTCTTCTTTTCCATAAGATGGTTCTATATTTAATATAACTAAAAAAATCATGATAATACCTAAAAACAGAATATACCTTTTCATACAATTCACCATTAATAATATGGAAAATTTTAACAAAAAAAGAATGGTAATTTATACCATTCAACAGACTATTGTCAAATTTTACTTTGTCAACAGTCTGAGGCTTTAAAATTAAAGCTTTTTAAATATATAAGAAAACATAAACTAACCAGTTTGTAATGTCATAGTAGATCCACCATAAACCTTACTAGACTCATCTCCTCCTCCATCAGTTATCTGATAGCAACTATAAAAACCTTTTTGTGAGCCATCATAGACAAACTCATACTCAACAGTACTTCCTTCTCTAGAATCGCCTGGCCCACGGAAATCTTTGTTATTATACTGAAGATAAACTTTTCTACCAGTACCAAGATGTTTATCATTATAACAGTATATTTTAACTCTATCTCCTAATTTAGCATAAACAGTTCCTAAATTAGAAATACTTTTCATTTGTAATTTATAATTACGAGTTTGACCAGTAAGTTTAATCCAATGTGCATAATAAGTTACATCACTCTGTGGTGTGCGCATTCCACTAGACAACCTAGTACCAGTTCCGTTAGGACCTGTATACCAGCCATTAAAATAGTATTGTGATGCATCAAGAGACTGATGAGTTGGAAATACTATAGGATTGCCTCCAACTCTTACATTAACAGTAGTAGTCGTATTATCGACCCACTTTTCAATATAAAAATTACCACTTTGAAAAGTTATTCTATCACATTGTCCATAACAATTACTGCCATCACTTCCCATATTTCCAGGTGCCTCAGCAGCTGCCTGAATGCTAGCATAGTTTTGTTTATAATAAGTATCTTGACTATCCCAAGTATTTCCAGCATGCTCATAATAGTATTTATCACAACTCCAAGTACCATTTTGTGTACCATTATATGTAAACGATGTTGATGTTGAAGCACCAACAGTAGCACCATACCATTGTAAAGGTACTCTATTCTTTGCTAAAGCATCATGGAATCCAGTCCCAGTATGACGTTCATTATAACATTTAATATTAACTTTATCGCCATTAGCTAAATACATAGTTCCATGATCATTAACGCTATGAATAGCAGATGATGTACAATGAGAAGAACAATTAGTATACAAAGTATAAGAATAGCTAGAAACCTCACCAGAACCTTTCCACAAAGCATAATAAGTTACACTAGAACTAGGTTTAATAGAAGAAGTAATTCGTGCTAAAGAAGAAGAAATGTTATTACTATTATACCATCCCAAAAATTGATAATTATTTCTTTTGGCAACAGGTAAAGTACCAACATTTGAACCAATAGATACTTCCTTAGTATCCTTTGCCTTATTATTAACTGTTCCACCATTAGCATCTAAAGTCACAATATAAGAATTTAATTTCCACTTAGCATACAATGTTACATTACCATTACCACTATAAGTAGCTCCAGCTGCATAATTAGCCCCTGTTCCAGAAGAATTGGCATTCCATCCTTCAAATGTATAACCATCTCTCGTTGGTTTCGCCGTAGTTACATTTATATTTGTCCCATGTTCTTTTATTTGACTTCCAACATTTCCTGTCCCACCATTTACGTTATAAGATATTGTATATAATGATACATATGGAACATAAACGCCAGTCGTCCCAGATCTACCTATCACACCAGTCATGTTACTTCCACCCTTATATCTAAATCCTGAAAGAGCACTACAATTCTTTATCTCATATGTAGAACCTGGTACTAGCTTTTGATAATAATCATTTGTCTCAGTAGCAACCTTTGCTTCATTTACATACACATCACATTTTCCAAAACCACTTAAACCTGGTTTGTTTTCTCCATTTAGTTTTCCATTTAAATCTAGATATTGTAAATTATCTATTGTATATGTACTCGCTATATTACTTATGTTTCCTGCACTATCTCTTACTGATAAG
>CACXCK010000063.1 GCA_902766135.1 uncultured Erysipelotrichaceae bacterium | reverse complement strand
GCTTTCTGTTCTTAGAGTAATTTCACTTGTGCACCAACTTTATATTTACTCATACCGAGAATTGAAAGGGTTGTTTAGCGCTTATACCTACAATGCTTACGGCAGCCTGTCACCTTAGTTAGAGGGTATTGTTAAATATTCTTTTAGTAAAAACCTAAACTCTTCACATAAACTTTCGACTTATGCTAAACTAACCGACCCGACTCACATATATTAACTAGTTTTCATCCGGATATTAAATATAAGGATCGTTGCTCTCGGTGTTAGGTTTATATTTTTAAGTTACTTTAAATTAATTGCATTAACCACTATGCTAATCTTCCAAATAGCGGAAAATAATGGATTCGAACCATTGATACTTGCTTAAGTATGTTAATTGTTATTAATATTGTAAGTAACTTATAGTTGGGGCACCGAGACTCGAACTCAGTCAAACAGAGCCAAAACCTGTTGTGCTACCATTACACCATGTCCCAATTTGCTACTACTTTACACCCCATGAGTAGCCAACGGGTTAAAACAATTTACACTATGATGTCTCACGACATTGTAGCTCCACCGAGACTTGAACTCGGACAGCCCTTTCGGACCATCAGATTTTCAGGGTTATGGATGATAACCCTGGACTATGTCATAACCATGCACATAAAGTGTTTAGGTTGCAGGTATATAGTCTCTACGCATTTATCACAATGTGTGAACTTAGTTCGGCGTTACTTGTAGTTTATTTTAGAAGGATACACCTTTCGCCGAGTTAGCCTGCTTCTACTTCAAGAGTTTCCTCTTGAGCACTCAATTCCTTCTTTGAAGAACGATTTCTACTTCTGAAATTATCTGTTTGACTATGACAATTAGGACAAAGAATTTGTAAATTCTCTATTCTGTTATCAGTAGAATCTCCATTAATGTGATGTAATTCACATATAATAGATTTTCCTAGCCATTCAGTAATTCCACAGATTTCACATTTATTTTCTTTTAAACCTAATCTATATACTAATTCTTTTACATTAGTACTACTTAATGAACTATGTTCACAAAGTTTAGGTAAATATTTACCTCTATAGACAGGATTATCAGGATTTTTATTCCAGGCCTAACCTGTAAAATGTGAATAATCAACTCCAAATTCATCCATCTTTCGTCTTAATGTTTTTGGATTTGAACCTTCAGGTTTTAATCCTAATCTCCGGCAAAGTTCAGCAAAAGAATAACAATCTTTTACCTTCTCTTCCAGTAATTCCTTAGTGTATTTTATTCTTATCATAGAACTAATATACTATTAAAATTACGTCTACCAAAATAATTTAAGACAAAATTTTTCAAAGTCTGACGTGTCTACCAATTCCACCATGAAGCCACAAAAAGATACTTATTTATTCAAACATTATCAACAGAATTAAAAAAAGCTATATAAACATTTGTAAGTATCTTGGATTTTAAATTTATTTTTTTATTTTTAGATGTTATAGTTAAAAATTGTTAAATAGAATTTCTTGAAATATTCTCTTTTAGATTATTAATTTCTTCTTTAATTCTTTCACATTCTTCACTGTAACTTCTACCTCTATGATAGATAATTCTACCATTACGTGTTGAAGACCAAGGTTTTTTGTCTTCACCAGCTGCCTTAAATTTCTCATAAGCAGCTTCCAACCTTTTTAAAGCAGCTCTTTCTCGAACTACTAATGAACCTTTACCTTTTCCCATTTTAATAATTTAATTTTAATGATGTATAAAATTCGTCTCTTTTATTTCTAACATATTCTAATGTTTGATAAGCTGATTCCACATCTTTATTTACTCTTTCTGTAGCTTTTTTAAAAAGTACATCTTGAATAATTTCCCATATATAATCTGGAATTTCAGAATATTCTAATTCAGGATGTTGCCACTCTCTATAATAACATTCAGGATCATTAAAATAATAAAGAGTCCAATCTTCTCCTTCTCTATCCCAATTATAACAATATTGTAAACCTACTGTATAATGTTTAGTTCTAACATCTTTATCTAATATACTAATTAATTCTATTTGAACTCTACATTCATCAAATTCAGGTTTTTTAAATCTATTTGGTTGACTTGAGAAAAACTTACCAAAGAATTTTGTACAAACTTCATTATTAATCATTACTTCATCACTAGCTTTTGGACAATAACTAAGTAATGTTTTAATGTTTTGTATTCTGTCTTTTAATTCCATATTAAAAATGTTTTGTTATTAATTTATATGATGTATTACTCAATTTAAACATCATATTTTTGTATTTCTCAAATACTTTCTTAATTTCTTCCTCTGTCATTCTAACTGACATATGTACTCTATAATACTTATACCAAGGATATAATTTATTAGAAACACACTTGAATTTAATGTTATATCCATTCTTTTTAAATAAATTAGGAATAGATTCTAACATACGTTTTTTAATACCATAATAAGGATTAGTTCCAACATAATCGTAATAATCCTGTACTGTAAAAGCAATTCTATATTTTTCCATATTGTTGTTGTTTGTTTAAAAATAAGAAGTACGTTTCACAACGGACTTCTTTTATGTTATTGATACTTTCGGAGAGAAGCCACTGCTTCCCCATAATTTAAAAATTCTAAATAATTATGTAGGTAAAATCAAAAGTTTCAAAAAACATTTTCACTATTCTCACTTCCTTTAGTACCTAATCGCTTAACTTTCGGACTTAGAAGATACATCGAAATGCCCACTTAGGTTAAATAGGAAAACCACACTAGTTTAGACGTCATATTAATAGTGTGTAAACTGGAGGGAACCTAGGACTCGAACCT
>CACXCK010000062.1 GCA_902766135.1 uncultured Erysipelotrichaceae bacterium | reverse complement strand
TCTACTTTCCCATACTTCGTCCGGTTCGCCCATTGATACCCATACGTCAGTATATATTGCGTCAGCATCACGAGCAGCTTCATCGACATTTTCTGTCATACTAATAGAAGCTCCTGTTTCTTTTGCTATTTCTTTACACTTACGAACTAATTCCTCATTTGGCCATAGTTCTTTTGGGCCACAGCTTACAAAGTGCATACCCATTTTAGCACTAACAACCATTAAAGAATTAGCAACATTATTTCTTGCATCACCAAAGAAGACTAATTTTATGCCTTTTAAGTGGCCAAAGTTTTCTTCTATAGTCATAACATCTGCAAGCATTTGCGTTGGATGAAATTCAGTTGTTAGACCATTCCAAACAGGAACGCCAGCATTAGCAGCCAGTTCTTCGACTATTTTTTGGTCAAAACCACGATATTCAATACCATCATACATTCTTCCTAAAACTCTTGCAGTGTCTTCGATGCTTTCTTTTTTACCCATCTGTGAGCTACCTGGGTCTAGGTAAGTAACTCCCATACCTAAATCTAGACCTGCTACTTCAAAGGCACATCTAGTTCTAGTTGAAGTTTTTTCAAATAATAGAACAATATTTTTACCATTTAGGTAACGGTGTTCTATTCCTTCTTTCTTTTTCTTTTTTAAATCATGTGCTAAATCTAATAAATATCTAATCTCTTCTGGTGTGTAGTCTAGAAGAGTTAGAAAATTTCTTCCTTTTAAATTCATTTTTCCCATCCTTACTAATTATTGTTTTAAGTCTTCACGAATTAAAGGCATACTCATACATCTTGGGCCTCCACGACCGCGCGATAATTCAGCGCTGTGCATTTCGAACACTTTTATACCATGTTCTCTTAAGATGTTGTTAGTTATGTTGTTACGATTGTATACAACAACAACACCAGGAGCGATACACAAAGTGTTTGTTCCATCGTTCCATTGTTCTCTTTCTGATGATGTTTTTTCACCACCAGCACATGGAATTAAGGTAATTTTGCGTTTTAGGTACTTCTCTAGAATTTCTTCTAGACTACCCTTTATTTCAACAACATTTAAGTCTTCATCAGAATCTGGTATATCTCCTTCAGTTATTTCAAATACTTGAAGGGTTTCCATGATTCCTGGATGATATGTAAATTTGTCGTAATCTATTTGGGTAAATACTGTATCTAAGTGCATAAATGCTCTTGATGATGGAATGTTGAAAGCTAAGATTGTATCAATATTGCATTCTGGATTCTTAAAACAATTTTTGGCTAGTTGATCAATAGCACCCGCTTCTGTTCTTTGGGAAATACCAATTGCCAAGATGTGGTCATTTAAATTTAAGACGTCACCACCTTCAATGTGATATGGTAAGTATCTGTCATACCACTTTTCCATATTATCTTTAAAATCAGGGTGATAATTGAAAATATACTCGGCATAAATAGTTTCTCTACTTCTCGTCACTGAATACATTTTATTTAGAATAGCACCACTACCTACACTAGCAAATGGATCTCTTGTAAAATATAGGTTTGGCATTGGGTCAGCTAAAAAGTCTGATTCTTCTTGAACTAAATCTACTAGAGATTTTTCCATTTCTCTTTTTTCACGATTTATTTCAATTACTTTAATGCCTTCCATAGTTTTTAAAACAAGTTCTTTTTTGTTAGTGAAGCTTTTTAAAAACTCGTATACTAAAGTTTTATATTTAGGAGTACGAATGCCTGCTTCATAAATGAATTGACGAATGAATTTGTCTTCTATTTCAGAAGATAATTCTAGTACTTCAGCCATTAAATCTTCTAAATATACAACTTCAATATCATTCGATTTTAAGATATTTGCAAATTCGTCATGTTCTTTTTGAGCATCTGGTAAAAATGGTATATCGTCAAATAATAATCTTGTTAGATTATCTGGAGTAAGATTTAATAGTTCATTACCTGGACGGTGTAGTAAAACTTTTTTTAGTTTTCCAATCTCACTTTTCACATGAATTGCTTCCATTTTTTTCACCTCCTTATTCTATTCTTAGTAGTTCCCTACTATAATATAAGTATAACAATTAACTTAATTATTTGCAATGCATTTTTCTTTTTTTTGGCCTTTTTAAAAGGACATTTTACAAATGTCCTTATTTAAATGACTTAGCTAAGAATTCTTTTAATCTTTTGTTGTCTTTGTTGGTAAAAGCATCTTCTGTATCACCATAGAAAGATACTTTTTTTTCATCTAAGAATAATACTTTAGTGGCAATATTTTTTATAAAATTCATTTCATGGGAAACAATTATCATGGTCATTCCTTGTGAGGCTATTTTTTTAATTAGTTCTAAAACTTCCCCAACCATCTCGGGGTCTAGGGCACTAGTTGGTTCATCAAAAAGAATAATTTCCGGATTCATGATAAGCGATCTAATTATAGCTACCCTTTGTTTTTGGCCTCCTGATATTTCACTTGGGTAGTTATTTTTTTTATCCTCTAAACCTATTTTTTTTAATAAATTAATTGCTTCTTTCTCTGCTTCTTCTTTAGTCATTAAGCCTAGTTTTACAGGAGCTAGGGTTATGTTATCTATAACAGATAAGTTTTCGAAGAGGTTAAACTGTTGAAAAACCATACCTATTTTTTTTCTGATTTCAGAAAGGTTAGTATTCTTATCTAAGATGTTAATCCCATCGATGTATATACTTCCTTCATCGGGAGTTTCTATTTTGTTGATACATCTTAGAAGAGTACTTTTTCCACATCCAGATGGTCCGATGATGGCTAAGCGGTCACCTTTTTCTAGGTTAAAACTAATGTTTTTAAAGACATTTATATTATTAAAGCTTTTACTCACTCCTTTAATTTCTAGCATTTTTTAATTTCCTTTCTAGTTTGTTTACTAAATTTGATAAACCTAATGTCATTACTAAGTAGATAATCGCAATAATTAGTAATGGAAAGAAGTAATCATAAGTTCTTGAGGCGATGATATCTGAGGCTTTTGTAAGTTCTATAATGCCTACGTAGGCGCCAACACTGGTTTCTTTTAAGAGAGTTATAAATTCATTTCCTAGAGCTGGTAAGATGTTTCTAATTGCTTGCGGAAGAACGATGTAGCGCATTACTTGACCATATTTTAGGCCTAAGGCATATCCTGCTTCTGTTTGGCCAATTGGGACTGAGTTAATACCTGATCTGATTATTTCTGAGACATAAGCACCGGAGTTAATACCGAAGGCTAGAATACCGACAATGATGGTTGATATATCTACCGATTTAAAGATTACATAGTAAATAATCATTAGTTGAAGAACGACTGGGGTTCCTCTTATGATATCTACATACCACTTACAGATAGTACTTAAAAACTTTCCTTTTTTGTTTTGCTCGTAGTTTACTCTAACAAGGGATATGATGATACCAATAATGATTCCTAGAATAACCGCAAAGAAAGCAATTAGAACGGTGTGAAACAAACCTTCTAAGATAAATTTGTATCGGTTATCGTAGATTATATTTTGATAAAATGCATCTCCTATTTCATTTATAATATTCATGTTACCTCCTATGAATTTTTGATGTGTTTTAAAACATATTCATCAATTTTGCCTTCGCTTTTTAATTTGTTAATAACCGTGTTTATAGCTTCTAAAAGTTCGGTATTTCCCTTATCGACAATAATTCCATAGGTATCTACCGCAAGTGGTTCTTCTAATATTTTTAAACCGTTATTTTCGTTTAGTATAGCTTTAGCTGGTAGTTCATCCATTACAACACAGTCAGTTTTATTGTCCTTTAAATCTTCGATAGCTGATAAGTATTTTTTATGGCGAATAATGCTGTTATCACTATATTCATCACTTACGTAGGTATCAGCAATACTACCTAATTGGACCGCGATTCTTTTGTCATGTAAATCATCTAGGCTGCTAATTCGACTTGCATATTTTACAATAACAACTTGTTTGGATAATGTGTAGTCAACTGAGAAATCAACCTGTTTACTTCTTTCTTCTGTATAGCTAATCCCTGCTGCGCCAATGTCTGATTTGCCACTTTTTACTTCTGTAATAATGGAATCAAAGGCGACGTCTTTAACAACCAGTTTCTTTCCTAGGTAATTAGCTATTTCTGTAGCAATATCAACGTCAACGCCAACAATTTTTCCATCTGAATAGTATTCGTACGGTGCAAACCCAGCTTCAGTTACCATGATTAGCTTGTCTTCTCTTTTGGTACACCCAAGCAATAATGAACAGAAAATGATAAGTATTAGTATTTTTTTCATATATTTTGTACTCCTGCTATGAAAAGTATATCACTTATTCTAAAAAAAAAGAATAAGAAACAGTCTTATTCTCTGTAAAGTAAAAAAATCTCTCTTTTGTCTTTTTCCATTAAAGAAAAATCTTTTTTAGACTCACTAAAGAGTCTATCTATTTTAACAATACGATTGTAGGTGAAAGTATCCTTTAAGGCAATTACAACCTCGTCATCTTCTATATAGGTCTTTTTATCTAGATAGTATGGGTCAAAAAGGTAGGCAGAATTATCATCAATATTTGTTATTAATACATAGTGTTCAGAATCTTGATAGCATCGGGCAATTATAACCCCACCTTCATTTAAACATTCTTTCATTGTAGATAATTGAACTTCGTCTTTAGTAAGGGTTACTACGCGTATTTTAAAACCATTATCTTTGGCATACTCGCTAATAAGATTTGCTAGTTTTTCAGCAGATTCTCTAGAGGTTCCCTGACACCGTTTTTCGTCTAGTGAATACTGGTATATTGTTTTTAATAAGATAGCGGGTATTTCTTCTCTTTCGTATAAATATAATAGAGCATTAATAAAAGAAGTTGGGGCACAGTCATATTCAGTTGTCTGAAATCTTAGTGGTATTTTCATTTTAGTTTTATCCTTTCCATTAATTAGCTTAATAATATAGTAGCATTATTTATTATAAAAAACTACCTAGTTTTTCTTATTTTTATTGTGTCGGACTCTTTTAATTCACCTATTAGCAGGGAAGACTTAGGGTTATGTAACGACATGTTTTCTTTTACTTTTTTTTCATCATAGTTGGCATAGCAATACCGGCAATAATGTTTACAAGTGTTGTAGGCTCCAATGTCGACCATTTCTATACACTTACACGGGACATTTTTTCTTGCTTGCCATTTTTTATACTTCTTTCCTGTTAATTTATAGGCTAATTCTTTAGACATACATTCATCAATGACGAATCCATATTCTGCTAAATTTCTATTTTCGGCACAAGTATGAACTACCATGTGATGATTTTTGGCACTTTCACTAAAAGATAAACCAATTCTTTTATAATCATCTTTAGATAAATTTCTATTCTTCAATATATGATAATTATTTCGAACATTTTTATAATCATCAATAAAAGATATTAATATTTTACTTATAAAGCCGTCTAATAACTCACAAATTTTTTTAAACGCTTTAATATGATAATCAATAGTATAAATGTCATTTATAAGAAGCGGATCATATCGCACTACAACATTATCTTTGCCAACAATACTGGATAATTTTTTTATTGCTTTGATAATATCTTTTTTAGGAGGTAGACCTGGTTCAATATCTTTTTTATATCCGGTTAAAGTAATATGAAAATATACTTTCTTCTTAATATCTTTTAATTTGTCTAATATAGGTATTGGGTTTTTAGTACAGAAGAATAATAAGTCCACATCATCAAACATTATTCTACTTACCATTTTGGGATTAAAAGGATTTCTTACATCTATATATCCTTCATCTAGTCTATTCATTAGCCATTCTGTGTAGAAGGCCACGATGTCCGTTCGGCCACTTATGTTTAGAATCATATTATTCTCCTTTCCATTTTAGTATAACTTATTAAAAGCAGACTTTTTGGTCTGCTTATGTTTTACAATAAAGGCAAAATATCTTTTTCCATATCTTCTGGATTAAATGTTGGTGAGTATCTTTCAATTACTTTTCCTTCTCTATCTACTAGGAATTTAGTAAAGTTCCATTTGATGTCTCCTTCGTTTTTACATGTTGTACTTATTTTTTCGACAGCTTTCATAGCCATTTTATTTTTCATGCCGGTTATTTTATCTTCCTTTATTTCACCTTTAAGATATGTAAATAGGGGGATTTCTTCTTCGCCATTTACATCAATTTTAGCAAATTGGTCAAATGTTGTATTGTACTTTAATGTACAGAACTCATGTATTTCATCATCGCTTCCAGGGGCTTGACTACCAAATTGATTGCATGGAAAATCTAGTATTTCTAAGCCTTTTTCATGATACTTTTTGTATAGGTTTTCTAAGCCTTCATATTGAGGAGTAAAACCACATCCTGTAGCTGTATTAACAATTATTAATACTTTTCATTTCATTCTGTTTAAATCTATACTTGTGTATTTTTCTTTTGGAACTATTTCAAATAAGTCAGCGTTGATGGCTAATGACAACTTTTCGGCAACACGCTTAGTTGTCCCACTTGCTGAAAAGTAACTTACTAATATTTTAATCATTATTATTTCCTTTCTTATATGTCTTCAGTAAATTTACTGCGATCAATTATTTCAATTTTCTTTTCTTTAGCATACTTAATAAAATCTTCACTTACTTCTTTGTTTGTTACGATTATACCATTTTCAACATGTTCTTTTTCCATATCAATAAGCGTTTCTTCTACTTCTTTTTCAGTAATATTCTGATTTAAGAATGTCTGGATAGTATATTCTTTATTTCTTTTAGTGGCTTTAAAGTCATTATTGTTGGTAGAATCTTCATCATTTAAACTTGGATCATCTATAGTAATATTCTTAAATCCTAATTTTGATAACCAATAAGTACTGTAGTTTCTAAATTCTCTTTCGTCTACGTATTTATCTATGATAACTATTACTTTCATATTTCCTCCTAATATGATTATATCACTTTTATCGTTGTTATATTTTATAAATTTTTTTGTTGATTGTTTTTTTCTTTATAAAAAGCACGATTAATATTTTGTCTTTTTAATAAAGCTCTATGTAGTTTATTTTGTACATGCATTTTTCAATTGTTCCATTGTTAAGAGTTTTATCAAAAGTGTTATGTAGATGTCCATGAATATTATATTTTACTTTATTCTTATATAAGTAGTATGTTATGCCGAATAATCCTTGATGGGCCGGATTATTAATCATCTTATCATCAAATGGTCCGTCATGACTTACAAGAATATCTGCTGTTGCTTTATCATCCAAAAATTTTATAGAATCTTCTTGGCTAAATGATGGAAAGTCTGCTTTTTTATATTTAAAACTTCCTTCAATGCCGAGTAGTCTTACGCCATTTATGGTCACGATGTTACCATTTAAATTAAATAGGTTATAATTACTAATATAGTCAATGTCGTGATTTCCAAGTAATGCAAATATTTTTTCTTTCTGAATATGTTTTAAAATAATCTCAATATCACTTGCACTATGATCACCTAATAGGAGACAAGCATCAAAATCTGGATGCTCAGCAGTTATTTTTATTAGTTCTTCTTCATTTAGGGTATTATGTGTATCAGTTACGACAATTAATTTTATTTTGTTAGGTAAGTATTCTCTTGCATTACCAAATACTTTTAATAATCTATTAGACTGCATATAAAACTTTTTTTGAAAGCCATATATATTATCATTTTTACCAAGACTTAGATACTCTTTTTCTAACTCTTCCTTAGTCTCTTGTTTTTTTAAATTATTAAATATGTTTTTTAATATCATAAGAGCTCCTTTTAATATAACTATTATAGCATAGAGATATTTTTATTTTTAAACAATTTTGCTAATTAAAACTATAATAGCAGATAATAGTACTAGAGCTATTAATTCACCAGGAATTTTTTTGGCGTATTTAGTTTCCAGGTCTTTGATTTTAAGTTTTGCCTATAATTATTTCTCTTTTCTTTCGTTTTTTCTATTATATTCTTTCAAACATATTACCCTTCCGTTATTTCATTTTAAATATAGCATACTCTTACATTTTGACATAGCAATGAATGTAAAGCTTTACAATTATATGATATAATGGACTAATTATTATTCCTTTAACGGTATTTTGAGACAATATAAAAAATTGTTATAAGCCCTACATTTTCATAAAAGTATAACCTAATAATTATTGCAAAGCCAAATTGTAGAACAATTCCTATAAATACTATTAAACATCTCTTGATAGCATTTAACATAACAACAACTCCATCCTATTCTTATCTATTATATTGGCTCGATATCAATATATTTAATTAGTTTATTAGTTTTTAAATGTCTTTTTATTTTCTTTTCTATTCTTAAGAAATCTCTTATTCTAATACTATTGTTAACATCTATTTGTAAGAAAACACTATAATAAAATGACATCTTAATTATTCTGATATTGGTAATTTTAAATTCTTTAAATTCTTCTAGTTCTTTTTTTATTACTTCTTTTAGTTCTTCATTTCCTTCATCATTAGTTAGAATTCCTCTGATGTTAGAAATTATAATTTTTACTGAAACATAGAAGATGTATAGAGCCATGCAGATACTACCAATCTTATCAAAATTAATAAAACTTGGGATATACTTTTCAAAAAAACTTAATATTAAAACTAATAAGACTACACAAGTAGATATGAAATCTGTTTTAGACTCTTTATATGATTCAATAAGTAGTTCACTTTTGGTACTATTGACATATTTTTTTATTAAGTATATAGCTATACCCTTAATAAGCAATACTACTAATAAGCCAATTAATATTAATATATTAGGTTCAAATTCACTCTTAGAAGTGAATATTCCATAAACTATAAAGAGACCAATTAAAAACAATAAGATTCCTGTAAAGATATTAGATAAGTAGTATACTTGCCCATATCCAAATGGATAGGTTTTATTTGCTCTTCTCTTACCAATTTTATTTACTAATAGACTTACAACATCAGTAATGAAATCTAAAAAAGATTGAATAGAGTCCGCGATTAGGGTTGAAAACGAAAAAAATATGCCCAACATTATTTTTAAAGATGCGGAAATAAAATTCAAAATTGCTGTTATAATTATTAACTTTTTTTCTTTCATAATAACTCTCCTCTATGAATTTTATATTTATTATTATATCATATTTTTTACTAATATAGCTTTCTAGGTTAATAATAAGAATATAGGTCTATAATTTATACTATTTATTATCCTTTAGATAAGATCAAAAAACTACTATGCTTTATATGGCATGTGAGCTTATTTATTGCCAAACTAATTATATTGTTTTCATTTATACCCAAAAATTGACATAGAAAAAGTAGGATTTTTCCCTACTATTCACTTTACTATATCTTAAGTATTATGTTGTTTTAATATCTTGAATCATTGCCCCATTAATAACTCTAATACATTCATCATCTTTTATCTTTATCCTAATATCTTAATCTTTAGATATATTTCTTTTTTAGAAAGTTTTATGTATCATAATTATAAAAAGCAAAAGGATTAAACCAATTCTTTTGCAATTCATTATTTGATTTCGATATACTTTT
>CACXCK010000061.1 GCA_902766135.1 uncultured Erysipelotrichaceae bacterium | reverse complement strand
GCATCATAAATAGAAGAATCTCCATGTGGATGGAAATTACCCATAATATACCCAACAGCCTTAGCACTCTTCTGATAAGGCTTATTGCAAGTATAACCAGCTTTCTTCATTGCAAATAATATTCTTCTTTGAACTGGTTTTAATCCATCTCTTACATCTGGTAAAGCTCTTTCTTGAATAATTTCTTTCGAATATCTTCCAAAACCACTTTCCATAATTTCTGAAAGTGAATAATTACTAATTCGTTCAATTACTTCTTCTGTTTCTGTTTTCTTTCTTGCCATAACTATCCTACTTCCTAAAATCGTCTTCTAGAGTAAAGTCTACATTTTCATTTATCCATGCTTTACGAGGCGCAACTTCATCACCCATTAAAACATGAATTCTTTTTTCAGCTAAACTAGCATCTTCCAAAGACACTCTAATTAAACGTCTATTCTTCTTACACATTGTTGTCTCATATAACTCATCCCCGTTCATCTCACCTAGACCTTTAAATCTTTGAATTTTATAATTACCCTTAAGCGTTTTCTTTCTACTCTCTAACTCTTCATTAGTCGCAATATACTCTTTAACACCCTTAGTACCTGTTTCAATTGAAAATAATGGTGGAGTTGCAATATAAAGCATTCCCTGTTCAATTAAAGGTCTCATAAACTTATAAAAGAATGTTATTAATAAGACTTGAATATGCGACCCATCTACATCGGCATCAGTCATGATAATTACTTTACCATAATTACTTTCACGATAATCAAAAGTCTCACCAAGGCCTGCACCAATCGCATACTCTATTTGTCTTAACTCAGCGTTATTCTCTATATCACTTGCACTAGCTTTCTCTGTATTTAATACTTTACCACGTAAAGGAAGTATAGCTTGATGCTCACGGTCCCTATTACTCTTAGCAGAACCACCGGCACTATCACCCTCAACTAAAAATAATTCATTATTTATATAATCTTTACCAGTAGCCTTAGCAAGTTTTTCAGATAACACTCTTTCTTTATTACTTTTACTTGTTCCTTTTCTAACACTTTCTCTTGCTTTTCTAGCCGCTTCTCTTGCAGCCCTAGACTTCTCAGCTTTCTCTAATATACTTAAAGCAATCTCTTTATTCTCTTCTAAATAAAACTTTAAATTTTCATAAACAACAGCTTCAACTGTTCTCTTAGCCTCTGGCGTCCCAAGTTTGCCCTTTGTTTGTCCTTCAAATTGCAATAAATCTTCTGGTATCTTAACATGAATAACACTTGTTAGGCCTTCTCTTAAATCATTACCATCAAAAGACGCATCTTTCTTTAAAATATTATTACTCTTAGCATAATCATTAAAAGCTTTGGTTAAACCAGATTTAAACCCAACTTCATGTGAACCACCATCACCAGTTTTAACATTATTAACAAAAGATAACATCTGTTCATTATACTCAGTAGTATATTGCATAGCAACATCTACTTCTATTCTATTTTTAGTACTTGTAAAATGAACAACTTTATTTAAAGTATCTTTTCCTTCATTCATATATTCAACAAATGAAACAATTCCATTTTCATAATGGTATTTAGCGCTTAAATTATCCTCTTCATCAATTACTTCAATTGTAACATTAGAAAGTAAAAAAGCACTCTCTTGCATTCTTTCAGAGATTGTTGTAAAAGAAAAATTACAATTCTTAAATATTTCTTTATCTGGCAAGAATCTAACAATTGTCCCCGTTTTCTTTGATTCTCCAATCGTCTTTAAAGGACTATCTACCTCGCCACCATTTTTAAATGTTATTTGGCTAATTTTCCCATCACGATAAATAGTTACTTCCATTCTTGTTGATAAAGCATTAACAACACTACCACCAACGCCATGTAGTCCCCCACTTACTTTATATCCGGATTCTTCAAACTTACCACCCGCATGCAGTACTGTATAAATAACCTCTGGTGTACTTTTACCTGATTCATGAAGACCAATAGGCACTCCTCGTCCATTATCCGCAACAGTTATAGAGCCATCTTTATGTAAAATAATTTTAATATAATCTCCATAACCATTTATAATTTCATCAATCGAATTATCCACAATCTCCCAAACCAAATGATGCATACCTCTTTTATCCGTAGAACCAATATACATACCAGGTCTTTTTCTAACTGCTTCTAATCCCTCAAGTATTTTTATCGACTTTTCATCATAAGTATTTTGTTTTGCCATACGATTCACCTAGATAAGTATAACAGATTTTTTTCTTTTATCAAAGGTAAAAAGTCAATTGAATGTCAAAACCATAATAAAAAAGCAAATTAAAATCAAGGATAAACGAAATAAATTCATCTAGGTCCTTGATTTCTTATCAATTAATAAATTAACTATTTTTTGATATTCATCTTTTTATCTATGTTTTAAATATTCAGCATCAAAATCATCTTTTTTTTGTCTCAATTCATCTTTAGATAATCCAGAAAATAAAGAGGCAAATATTAAAGTCTGCTCTGGAGAACGTACAAGTGCTCTATCACGTACATATACATCAGTTAAATATTCTTTTAATACATTAAGAGCAGACCTAGGAGAGCCTTCAATTTTCATGCTTTTAAAAACATTATTTACTTCTTCTTTAATTATACCTTTATTTGCTTTCTTTGAAATCATTTCCTTAACTTGTACAATTTTTTCCAAAATATATTCAGGATCATCAACAAAATGTCTTATTATTCTTCCCACTATTGCTTCTACAACATCTTCATTTATTCCATTTTCAATATAATCACCATTAACATAAAAACAAACTATATTAGCTAACAAATTCCTATATTCCAAACTAGCCTGTTCTTCATTCTTAATATAATAGTTTTTTTCTGTTTTGGCATTCCTTAACATATCAATGAATAACCTAATTCTTCTTTCTTCCCCTTCTTCACTATTAGCTGCTTTACCTAGATTTTCTTTTCCTAAATTAAACAATGAATCTAATCCAGCATAGTGCAAATCACTTCGTAATGTAGAATAAGCTTCTTCAATGTTTTCCACTCCATCAACCTTTTTTTGTAATCGATCATCTATTTGTTTTTTTACATCTATTCCCTTATCTTTATTCTGTTTCCATGTTTCTAAGTCAAATTTACCAATTTTTAATACTCTCCTTGCCACATCAATAGTCAATTTATTATCTAAATACATCCAGACAATTTTTGAATAAAGCTCTAAAATTTTTCCCCTATAATCGTCCATTTATATACTCCTATCTATATGGCATCCATCCTGCATAAGTGACACTATCACCTAATCTATCTTCAATTCTCATTAATTCATTATACTTACATATTCTATCAGTTCTGGACATCGAACCAGTTTTAATTTGCATTGAATTACTTGCCACAGCAAAATGTGCAATACTTACATCTTCCGTTTCTCCAGAGCGATGAGAAACAATAAAGCGATATCCATTTTCCTTTGCCATTTTAATTGTATCCATGGTTTCAGTAACAGTTCCAACCTGATTTAACTTAATAAGTATCGCATTAGCAATCCCAAGTTCTATTCCCTTACTAAATATTCTTGGATTAGTCACAAACAAATCATCACCAACAAGTTGTACCTTGCTTCCTAAACGATTAGTTAATAACTTCCATCCTTCATTATCTCCTTCCGATAATCCATCTTCAATCGAAATAATTGGATACTTACTTATTAATTCTTCGTACCAATTAATCATTTCTTCTACAGATTTATTTCCTTCACCACTTTTATTTAACTCATATAACTTAGTCTCTTTATTATAAAACTCACTCGCTGCTACATCAATTGCTATACATATATCTTCACCAGGCTTATAACCTGACTCACTAATTGCTCTAACAATATACTTAAATGGTTCTTCGTTACTAGATAATTTAGGAGCAAAACCACCTTCATCACCAACACTCGTCACATGTCCTTCGCTACCCAAAATACTCTTTAAAGTATGAAATACTTCACTACCCATTCTTATTGCTTCACGGAAATTTTTAGCCCCAACAGGAACAATCATATATTCTTGAAAATCCATTGAACTATCAGCATGACATCCCCCATTAATAACGTTCATCATAGGTGTTGGAAGAATATACTTATCACTCCCATTTAAATATTCATATAAAGGTTTATTTAGACTTAAAGCACTTGCCTTACAAACAGCCAAACTAACACCAAGTATTGCATTAGCTCCAAGCTTACTTTTATCAGGCGTTCCATCTAAAGTAATTAATGTTTCATCTATCTTTCTTTGATCATAGGCATCCATCCCAATAACTTTATCTCTAATTATTGTATTAACGTTTTCTACAGCCTTTAATACGCCTTTTCCATGAAATCTAGACTTATCTCCATCCCTTAACTCTAACGCTTCTCTACTACCAGTAGATGCTCCACTAGGAACCATTGCTGAAGCAGTGATGCCATTATCAAGCACCACTTCTACTTCAACAGTTGGATTACCTCTTGAATCAATTAGTTCTCTTCCTTTAATATCTTTAATGTTCATTTCAAATATCCTCCTAAATTAATTATATATATTTTCTTTACCAAACACAAAAAAAGTGTCAATTATATTGACACTTACAATTTCATAATAATCTGATACTTGCTATCATTCTTTTCATAAAAAGCAATATCTTTTTTCTTGTATTTAACAACTATATACTTACTATCATTGTTAATCGATAATTCATTTCCATTTTCTACTCTTTTATATTCCATATCACTAAGATCATACTCTTCATAATCAAAAATATCTTTCACTGAATACAATTTATCACTACTAACATCATCTAAACTAATACACTTTGATATATCAATACTTCCTTGTTTAACTCTTCTTAAACTAGTCATAACTCCTAAAGTATGTAAAGACTTTGCAATATCCACTACTAAACTTCTAATATATGTTCCTTTAGAAACACTCACTAAAAATGTAGCTTCATCATCTTCTACATTTAATAATTGCATATTATAAATAGATACCTTTCTCTTTGGTAATTCTACGTTCTCACCATTTCTTGCATATTCATATAATCTCTTGCCTTTAACTTTAACTGCTGAATAAATGGGCACCGTTTGTTCATACTTCCGAGGAAAATCAAACATACTAGAAACTATTTCCCCTTCACTTGGAATAATATTACTAGTAGATACTGTATTCCCAGTAATATCACCAGTATCTGTTTCTACCCCAAACTTCATAGTAAAAACATACGTCTTATCACTAGAGGTAAGTAATGATACTAACTTTGTATACGTTCCAACACACAGAACTAAAACCCCTGTAGCCATTGGATCAAGTGTCCCTGTATGCCCTACTTTTTTAGTATGAAGTTTTAAAGACACTTTGTGCGTAACATCATGACTCGTTAATCCTTCTGGCTTATCAATAAACAATAGTCCATTCATAATATCACCACCAAAATAGTATCATTTATAATAATTTGTTGCAAGAAAAAAGCATCCAAAAATGAAGAGTCATTTTTGGATGAAAAATGTTCTAATAATCTCCCACTGGCAGAATAAGCCTATTCTACCTCATAAGGGCTTGAGATTGTACCTGAGCCCGACTTCAGACTATCAGACTTCAGATTTATAACTGGCCGCACGCCGTAAGTACCATTGACATTACTGCTGCCCAAGTGCCCAGCGAGACTGACATTGCGTACGCCGGCATAACCATCATCATAGCCACGAGGCGAGCCCGTCCAATACCCATTTCCGGTTATTAAATAATAGTTATAATTCTCGTCCCAGGCACCTCCAGCCATATTTGCTTCGTCTATTGTAAGTAGTCCTACTGGATAGTCCAAAGCTCCATTTCCTTTTATTGTATCACCTACTGTGAACGCGTCATTCTTATTATTACACTTTAATGTTGCTTTATTTCCTTTTCCTAGAGCAATCTCTTCTATTACTCTACTATTTCCTCCATACAATGTTGTATTTGTTCCGTATCCAAGTTTTCCATATGTTTCTCCATAATTGTTTGTGGCATACTCTATCGCTTCATCGCTTCCTATGCTTCTATCATTACAAAATAGAGTGTCTGATATATAACTTGCATAATTAGTCAATTGGCTTTGATACCAACTATCTATATAGTTTTTTATTATACTATTATTGATGTTTGCATGAGTATCATTATAATTAGTAGAACCAGGAGTTCCATACATATAGCCTACGTAAGCGTTGTCATTATAGTTTTCATTAAAAAGACTTCTTCCTATGCTTCTAAATAATGTCGCATCATCATCAACGTCTTCTTTGCCATGAGCACTTGTTCCGTCATATATCATTCTGATTGTTCCGTCTCCATTAATACGTACTATTCTCCAGTACATATCATCTCCTGCACTTGCTATTTTAGTGCAATCACTAATAAAAGGATCACAACTAGTGTAGTCATTCTCATTCACAATCTTTTTAAAATCTAAATCATTTTCATTATTGATATTCATTTCTAAAGTAGAAGCTAATATTTTGTCATTTGTATTAGACAATAGACCGCCTCCAGACTCTCCTTTGATATAATAATCTGTTTGCCACTTACCAAACTTAACGTAATTATTTGTTACATCTCCTCTAAAGTAGTAGCTAATTCCATAGTCATCAACAGTCTCAAACAATCCACTTGTTTGTTCTGCTTTACCGTCTTCATTTAGATTAGCCTCTCTTGGCGCTGTAATACTATAATCTGGGTTAGATAAGGTTGACGTTGTTAAGGCAAGACTAGGATTTAAGGCTTGCAATCTAGCTAATGTAACACTTGCTTGTGGTTTTTCGCTTGTTATAGGATTTACGTCACTTACTACCAATGCCCCTCTTATATCTATAGATACTTTTTTGTTCTCACTAGAAGTAAAGTTAGTAGCATCATCTACATATATCTGAGCACTATACAAAATAGTATCACTTGGATTTATACTTCCTGTTAAGAAGGCATCTGTAGTGCCTACATGGGTAGCATCTCCTTCTCCACTTACTACACCTTTGGGATATCCTGATAATTGAGTGCCATTTTGTCTTATTATTATTTTTAAATTAGATAAGTCTGCTGTATTATCTTCTCTTGGAACTAAGAAAAGGTTATAATCTGCAATTAAAGACCCAGTATTTCTAATACTTAATTGATAACTACAACTACTAGCATAGAGATTTGCTTCATCTAAGCTCATTGGTTCAAAGCAAATAGAATTATTAATAACTGTTTCATTTGAGTAAGTAAATGTTAAATCTCCTGCTTCTACTATTTGATTGTTAGTATTACTATCTACTTGAAAGAATAATGCGTAAGAGGCACCTATTACTACAAGCGTTGCACATATTATAATATATGCAGCAAGCTTTGTTTGCCTTTGAAAAATATTTTTAAAAGTCCAAGCTTCTTTATCCATCATATCAACCCTACTCTAAAACAAGTATAACAAAAAAAGAATTATTAATCAATAATTCCCAGAATGTAGACAAACCCCATATTTTAAAATATGAGGTTTTCTTATGCATAAATTTTTTTAAAAATATTTAAACAATTTAATATTTTTTTGAAAATATCAGTAATTTGAAGCGATTTTTCTTTAATTTTATCTACATTACTTCTTTTTATTGCTATATTTTTCATGTTTTGGGCAGCACAAATCAGATGTGTATATGCTTGATTTTTTTCCACACCTTTAAATAATGTATATCTATATCCATGATTTTGTTTT
>CACXCK010000060.1 GCA_902766135.1 uncultured Erysipelotrichaceae bacterium | reverse complement strand
GTATATTATTCCTGATGTTACGGCTGATCAAGCTATTATGTTTTTGCCAGCTGAAGCGATATTTGCAGAGATTCATGCATATCATTCTGATATTTTAAAATATGCTTATGAACATCATGTGTGGATAGCAAGTCCGACAACTTTAATGAGTACTTTAACTACTGTGCATATGATTATTAAGAATATGGAAAGAGATAAGTATGCAAAAGTTATTCAATCTGAGTTAAATAAGTTAGCACTTGATTTTGATCGTTATAGAGAACGTTGGGATAAACTATCTAGAAGTATTGATACAGTTAGTAAAGATGTTAAAGATATACATATTACAACGGAGAAAATTACTAAAAGGTTTGATTCTATAAATCATGTTGATTTAGATAAATTAGATTATAAAGAATAAAAAAAATCTACAACTGTAGATCTTTTTTTTAACGAAAGTATATGAGAACGAATATCCCTAGTAAAAAACAGTAGATTGAAAATTTCCATAGACGACCATTTTGAACTATTTTAGATAACCATTTATATGAGTAATATGTTACGACACATGCGGCACATCCACCTAAGAAGTATGATATTAAGAGTGAAGAGGAGATACCAGTTTCCATTAAGTCTTTAACGCCTAAAAGCATTGAAGCTATTGATACTGGAAGATATAACATGAATGTATATTTTAAAGAACTTTTTCTTGATAATCCACATAGTAGGCATCCTACTAAAACCGAACCACTTCTACTAATTCCAGGCATTAAAGCAATCATTTGAATTAGGCCAATTGTTATGGCATCTTTAATGGTAATGTCATTATCTTCTTTTTTGCCTTTGGAGTTTTTTACTATAAAAAGCATTATTGCGGTAATAATAAAGGCAATACCAAGAATAGTCATATTACCGGATAATTCATCAATTTTATCTTTTAGGAGGACTCCTGCTAATCCTACTGGAATAGTACCAATAATAATTAAGAGGCAGTAATGGAAGTCATTATGTAAAGACGCTCTTTTTTCTTTTTTTAGAATGTAGGTGAAAAAAGATTTGATTAGTCTAATGATATCTTGCCAAAAGATTAATACTATAGCAATAAATGAGCCGAAGTTAACAATTATTTCAAAATTGACGTCGTTTATCATGTTGGTGTTAAATAGGTTTTTAGCGAGTACTAAGTGTCCTGAGGAGGAAATGGGTAATGGCTCTGTAAAACCTTGTAAAATGCCTAATAAGATATATTTTAATAAATTCATACTATCACCTTAGTACATTATACTATAAAAATAATAAAATAGAAATTGTTTTCATATGTTATGTTATGAAAATAGTATTAGGAATTTTAATGTGTTCAATAGGGTTGTTTTTTTTGGTTTTATATTTAAATGTTTTATCAATGGGGTATAGTTTTTTTGAATACGTCCATTTTATAAGTAGAAAAATGGAGTGTTGGTTAGTAGTTTGGGGAGTGCTTCTATTAGCCTTAAACTATTATGAAAGGAGACATAAAGATGCAATATTATCGTAGTTTATTAGTTAATAAAACTGGGGGAGAATGGATGGTTTATGATTGGAATGTTAGGGACTCTTATGAGAGTGTTAGACGAGTGCCAGTCATAAAAATTACTAAAAGAAAAATGATGGATATTATGAGACATCGTATTAGTATTGGAAATGTTAGTAAATATATGAGTGGAAATGGATGGATACTTTTTGTCTCTACTTATGATGCATTAGCTATTTTATTTGATAACTTAGGCAAGGAATTAAAAAGAAGCAGGTTGTTATTAGAAGAGGAAGCTACAATTATAGATAAATATAGTGATATGTCTCTTGATAATGTTGATATATCAATGGGTTTTAAAATACCATTTAATAAAGATGTTAGAAGGGCTATTATGGATAAAGAGTTATTAACTAATGAAATAAATAATATTATTAGTAGTAATAATCAAGAAGAAGCGAGATTTTTACATTATGAGTGGTTTGGATCTGAAGAGAGTAATTATGATAAAATTATTAAGAAATTAAAATACTATTTAAATAATGGTGATACTTATGAATTACATCGGATGAGTGAATTAGTAAAAATGTTTTCTAATTAATTTTTTTGTAGTAAAATTATATTGGTGAATGTTATGGATGTTGCTAAATTTATAATGCGAGATGAAGAGTTTATCTGCGATGTTTGTGGTAAGCATGTTTCTAAGTTATCTTATACAGCTCGTGATCATTGTCCTTTTTGTTTATGTAGTAAGCATGTTGATAATAATCCTGGAGACAGATTGTGCGAGTGCCACGGAGTATAGCGGCCGATTGATGTTGTTAATTGGAAAAAAGGACAGTATAAAATTGTCTATGAGTGTGATAAATGTGGGATGATTAAACGAAATATTAGCGCTAAAGATGATGATATAGATATGATTATTAAAATAATGTCTCATGATGTAGATTAAGAAATAATATATGGGTATTATTTCTTTTTTTGTGTAATAAAATTTATTGGTGAGATGATGAAGATAATACTTGTATTTATATTGGCTTTGCTAGAAATGAATGTAGTTAAAGCTTATTCGGCGGAGTCTTATTTAGTAATGGATTATGATAGTGGAAGAGTACTCATGGAAAAGAGTGCTTCTAAAAAAATGCTTATAGCTAGTACAACTAAGATTATGACAGCAATCGTAGCGATAGAGAATAAGGATATTAATTCTTATCGAGAAGTAGGAAATGAAGTTTTAAAATCTTATGGTAGTGCTGTGTATTTAAGTGTAGGAGAACGTCTTAGTTTAAAGGATTTATTGTATGCTTTAATGCTTCGAAGTGGGAATGATGCCGCTATTGAAATAGCTTATCATGTATCAGGAGGAATGCCGGAATTTACAGAGTTAATGAATAAAAAAGCTTATGAACTAGGGCTTATGAGTACACATTTTATTAATAATCATGGTTTAGAAGAAGGAGATAATGGTAATGTTTCAACAGCTTTTGATATGGCTAAACTTATGCGCTACGCAATTAAAAATGATATTTTTAGGGCTATTATTAATACTAAAAAGTATGAGTGCCAAACTAATATGAAAAAATATACCTGGGTAAATAAAAATAAGCTTTTACATAGTTATAAATATATGCTTGGGGGAAAAACTGGATATACTAAGAAAGCACATAGAACGCTTGTAACGGTAAGTGAAAAAAATCATAAGAGGGTTATTGTTGTAACTTTAAATGATGGTAATGATTTTAAAGATCATGAGGATATGGCAAATGAAGTATTTAATAATTATGAAAGAGTTTTAGTAGTTAATCATGAACGGTTTTATGTTCCTGCTTATGATGGAAAGTATTATGTTAATAATGATCTTTATATGCTTTTAAATGAAAAAGAGAAGAAAAATGTGAGTACTAAAATAGAATTAAATAAAGATATTATTGGTGATGAAGCAGGATATATTTCTGTTTATTTAGATAATAATTATGTTATGGGGGAGAAAATATTTATTTATAAACATTTAAAACAAGATAATATTATTAAGCGTTTTTTTAGGTGGGTGTTTAAATGGTAACCAAAATATGGGTATTTTTTATATTATCAGGTAGTCTATTTTATCTTTTTAGTGGAAATGTCAGTGCTTTAAATGAGCAGATTTTAAAGGGTGGTACTGATGGATTAAAGCTTCTGTTTAGTATGATGCCTTTATTAATTATGTGGAGTGGAATAATGAAGATAGCTGAAGATTCTTTACTACTAAAGAAGTTTGCTAAAGTATTAAGGCCTTTATTAAGAATTTTATTTCCTTCTTTAGATAGTAATCATCCAGCTTTGGGCTATATTTCTAGTAATATAGCTGCAAATTTATTAGGACTTGGTAGTGCTGCAACACCATTTGGTTTAAAGGCAATGCAGGCTTTACAGAATGATAATCCAAATAAGTTGGAAGCAACAGAAGCTATGGTAACTTTTTTAGTACTTAATACGGGTGGTGTAACAATTATTCCGACTACCGTGTTGGCGCTTAGAATAAGTTATGGAAGTACTAATCCATCGGCAATTATAATTCCAAGTATTATTGCTACTTTTAGTTCTAATATTGCTGGATTATTATATGATTATTGTAAGAGAAGAAAGAAACGTTATGAATAGTATTGCTAATTATTTAATTCCATTTTTTGTTATTTTTATTATTATTTATGCTTTTGCACATAAAATTAATGTGTATGATTCTTTTTTGAAAGGCGCTAAAGAAGGAATTGCATTAGTTTTTGATATTGCGCCAACGATTGTGGGGATGGTACTGGCTATTAATATTTTTATAAATTCTTCAGTGATTCAGTTTGTGTTGTCATTTTTGACCCCTTTTTTTAATAAATTATCGATACCTTTGATGATTATTCCTATGGCTCTTATTAGACCTATATCTGGGACAGCTACTTTGGCTATTATGAGTAATATTTTGGCAACTTATGGACCTGATAGTTTTGTTGGTAATCTGGCTTCTATTTTGCAAGGATGTACCGATACAACAATATATGTTTTAGCGCTTTATTTTGGTTCTGTTGGGGTTGTGAAAACTAAACATGCTTTAACAAGCGGATTAATCGCTGATTTTTTTGGAATACTGATGGCATTTTTAATTTCTTATATATTTTTTAGATAATTTTTTTGTTATATTTTATCGTGTATCTAACGCTTTTATAATACTTTTGTTCGCTTATTTTAGGAGAAAAATTTGACAAATTAGAGTAAACTATAGTATAATTTTATTGATTCCGGAAAAAAGGATGGTTAAAAAATGAAAAATTTACCTTCGATTAAGGCAGTTATTATTGCTTTGGTCGTAATTAGTTTTATACAATTAGTAGCTGTTCGTTTGGAACATGTTACGATATTACCTTTTGATAGTTCTTTTACAACTATCGGTAATAGTTTGCTTGAATCTGTTGTCTTAAAAGGGCAGAGAGATCGTTTACAAGCATCTCAGTTAGACAATGCAAAAATTGCTACATTAAATATTAAACAAGAAATAGAGATTGCATCTTTAAGAGCTAGTACACCTGAAATTGTTTATGAAGGAATGACTTTAAATGAATTAGCCGAAAAGTTAAATGCTAGTTTAAATAGTGATTTAAGTGGTTATGGTCTTTCGTTTGCTAAATATTCTATTGAGTATGGTGTAGATCCTTATTTGGCTGTTGCTATTTCTTTGCACGAGACTGGTTGTACTTGGACTTGTAGTTCATTAGTTCGTAATAAGAATAATGTTGGTGGTATGAGAGGCAATGGTGGCTGGTTAGCATTTGAATCACTTGATGCCGGAATTGAAGCAATGATTCGTAATTTGTCACGTAATTATATTGCTTATGGCCTTACAACACCGGAGACGATTGGTCCTAAATATGCAATGAGTGCTACATGGGCTGAAAAGATTAATAATTATTTATTTAAAATAAGAAATGCATAAGCGAGCAATCGCTTTTTTTTCTTGCTTATTTTAAAAAATGCATGTATAATGTTAGTAGTTTAATGAATAGAATAGAAGGGATTAATATATGAATAATGATCAAAATCAATTAAATCAAGTTGGAACGATTACTCCCCAAGTACCTCAGACACCACAACCTATGCCCGGTACAGAGGGAGCTATGCCAGCTAATACTATAGTTAGTGGACCGGTAGGCCCTGCACCTGTGCCACAAGCACCTGCTGCACCAAGTGCGCCAGTGCCTCCTCAGGCACCTCTGTCTCCTACAGTTTCACCTGTTCAACCTAATGATGGGGTAATGGCAAGTCCTGTTCCTCCTGCACCAATGAATTTACAACCAGAAGGTGTTGTTGTTCCACCTGCGCCAGAGAATAATCAAGCAAGTGGTGTAGTTGAACCACTTATGAGTACTTCTTTAAATAATACGACTGCTTTTCAACAACCACCTGTACCAGGTGCTCCAGTGCCTCCTCAGGCTCCACAAGCACCAATGCCACCTAACCCAAATAATCAAATAGGAATGATTGGCGGTGTGCCAACACCACCACCTCTACCAAGTGAAGCTGATGCTAAACCAAAGAAGGGTGGTAAGAAAATATTAATAATTATTTTAGCTGTTGTTTTGGTTTTAGGAGTAGGTTTTGGTGTATATTATTTCTTGGTTATAGCTAAGCAAAAAGATGCTAAATCTATTTCTCCTATTTTAACAACTTTAGAGCTTGGAACGCCACTTGATACTTCATTAGTTGCTAATTATGTTAATTTAAAGGGTTATACTTCTTCTGAATGTAAGGTTGATACAAATTTAGATCCTAGTACTTTTGGCACTTATGAATATACAGTTACTTGTGGAAAAGATTCTGCTCATTCTGTAGTTGAAGTAAAAGACACTAAAGCACCAGTTGTTACTCTTCGTGAAGTAGTTGTTGTTCCTGGTACTGCAGTTAGTCCTGAAGATTTTGTAGCATCAAGTTCTGATGCTTCGCCTGTTACTTTCAAATTTGAGGCAGAAAACGATTATTCTGCTATGGATGTTGGAAGTTATGATGTTAATATAATTGCAAGTGATTCTTACGATAATTCTGAAACTTTTACTGGTAAACTAGTTATTGATGAAAATGCTCCTGAGCATTATACTTCTTGTCCTTCTACTTCAAGTGAAGGAACTTATAGTGTTAATTATGTGTTTGGTATAACACCTGATGGTGAAATATATAATGTAATTAAGAAGATTAATTGGACTTATGCTGATGAAACAGAATATCAAACTGCTGTTAATACTTATAAGCAATCTAATTCTTTAGATGGTTTTTCTGGAGCTGCTAATTTTGATGATGCTGGTCTTGCTATTACGATTGATGTAGATACTACTGTAAGTGATGTAGCTACTGAATTGAGTTTAGATTATGAACCTTCTAATGAAGACGATTTAGATGAATTGTTTGAAGGAACTTGTGCTTTACAAGGTTAATAAATAATATAAAAAATCTCGATATGTAATCGAGATTTTTTTTAATACTTATTCATCAGAAACGGTAATTGGTGTTATTAATTTAGCATGAATTACTAATCTTGAGTTATCGCCAGTACAAGTGGATAATGTTAATAAATGATCATTTGCTGTAACATCAATATTAAAGTTTTTAATACTTCTATTTTTGGTCATATTAATAAAATCTAGTTTAGCATTTTCATCTTGGAAAGATACTTTTAAGTAATCGCTTGTTTTAGGAATTGTATAGATGGAATAGATTTGCCAATTCATACTTTCGTACATGGTGTCAAACTGAATTGTTAGGTTTTCTTCGTTATTATACCAAGAAGCATTTAAAACATTGTGAAGAGTACCAAACATAACGCCACTGTAATACATGTTATGACCATATATGATGGTATTGTCATTTAGTATTTTGTCTGAATTTCTAAAGTCCATGAAGATCCAACCGTTTTTATCATCTTCATTGTAAAGATTCTTTTTTAGATAGTATTTGTTATCTTCGCCTATAACAACGGGATAATCGACATTGGTGTTTTTAACTTTTAAGTATCCTACTACGTCTTTATTGATAGAAAGAAGAGAAGCTATATACTTATTTTTTATTTTGTATTCTTCATCTGTAGGAATTATTTCTTCTGTGTCAATTTCTTCGCTTTTTTCAATTTTTTTGGCTACTTCTTCTTGGATTTTACTTACTTCTTGCATGGCATTGTAGTTGCCAATGGAAATGTAGCCTATGGTTCCAACTAACATTATTATTAAGAAGATACCACATAGTTTTAGAGTGTTTAAAGATATTTGTCTCATTATATTGGTTTCTAGGTATTCATCTGAATATTTTAGATGAATAGATATTTTATTCTTTTTATTCTTTTTATTTAATGTACGTAAGTATTGGATATCATCTAGGTTATTAATATTTTCACATAGTTCTATAGAAATATTTTTATGATGATAGAGAATTAGAGTTTCAATAATTAATTCTAAATCATCATGGTGAAGTTCTTCTAAAGAGACTTCTCTTAAGTATTTATTTATTTTTAGAAAAGAATGCCAGTCTTCTATGTCTTCATTAGATAATTTTTTGTATATTTTAATTCTTCTTTTATAAAATATAGCTGAATAACTTGTTAAGTTATTAGTTAGCATGAAACTAGATATATAGAATATTTCGTTTGTTGTGTTTACAATAAGATGATGTTTATCTAGTAAATCAAGTAAGTAGTTTGGTACACTATAGCATTGGATTTCTTTTAAATGTTTTAAAGAAATTAGTTTTTCGCTTAAAGTGTGTGTAAGTGGTTCCTCTTTTTTTAGTCTAATAGTTCTTATTTTGATATCTTTAAAGAGATCGACGATTGAATAGGCTAATTCAATGTTTTGAAAAACTAATGTATCGATAGAGTTCATTAAACATAATTCTTTGAAAAAAGGTATAACTATTTTTTGGTTATCGGCTATATAATCATCGCTGAAAACAAGTTCTGAATCTGATATGATGTTAGTATTCATTAGGTCTTCGCGGATGGTCTTATCTTTTTTATAGGAGAAGTATAATTGATTGTTTTGAATTCGTATTAAGATTTTTTTCATATTCACCCATCCTTATTCCTTTACTATCATATCATATTTTGCAAAATAATTGTAAAAAAATACAAAAAATGTGGAATATTTGTATTTTTATGTTATAATGGTTACATAATAGAAAAAGAAAGAGGGAAGTTTAATGAAAAAAAAGGTCTTGGGTGTAATTGCTTTAGTTAGTTTATTGATATTACCATTTGCTAGAGTTAATGCTTCTGGTGTTGTTGCTTCTACTGCTACTTCATGGAGTGCTGTTAATTCTGATAACTCTACTTTTACTGCTCCTAGTGATTTTAGTGGTAGTTTTGAATTAAAACAATCTGATAAATCTGTTGCTATTTTTGCTAATATATTAGAAGGGGAAACTATTACTACAGGTTATGTCCTTTCTGGTAGTGTTAATTTTAGTAATTCAAAGTATGCTATAAGTGCTTGTGAAGCAATAACTAGTAAGACTAATTATGATGTTTCTTGTTCAGTTAGTGGGACTAATGTAACGTTTACTGCTAAGGCTTCTAAAGATATTAGTGGACCTAAACAAACTAAACTTGCAACAATTAATATTGATTCTACTGGGGCAACTTCTGCAGATGTTTGTGAAATATCAATGGAAATAAGTGGTGAACCTGGAGAAACTCCAGTAACACCTAAATGTACTACTGGTAAGAATGGTGAATATTATGATAATAATGGTAATCAAGTAACTAAAGAAGAATATGAGAAAGCTTGTTCTTCTGAAAATCCTCAAACAGGATCTGCTGTTAGTTATATAATTATTGTTGGTGGTATTGCTCTTGCTGTTGCAGCATTTATGATGACTAAGAAGAGTAAAATATATAATGTTTAATAATTAAACTTCACAATTGTGAAGTTTTTTTGTGGTCTTTTTTAGTTCTTATTACATATATTTTGATAGGTGATAAATACCATGAATAGAAATGGTCTTAGCAATGATGAAGTAGAAGAATCTAGAAAAAAGTATGGTACTAATAGTTTAACTGAGTTAAAAAAAAGAAGTTTTGTAAGTATTTTTTTGGAAACATTTGGTGACCCCATTATTAAAATATTATTGGTCGCTTTATTAGTGAAAGTTGTTTTTTTATTTAAAGATTTTAATTGGTTTGAAACGCTTGGGATATTAATTGCTATTCTTTTGTCTAGTTTAATATCTAGTCTTAGTGAGTATGGAAGTGAGGAAGCTTTTAAGAGATTACAAGAGGTAGAAGGAGATTTATCTGTTAAAGTAAGAAGAGATGGACAGTTAAGAGAGATACTTTTAGATGATGTTGTTGTCTCTGATATTGTTATTCTTCAAGGAGGAGACGAGGTCCCAGCAGACGGAGTTATTGTTAGTGGTAGTGTGAGAATTGATGAATCGAAGCTTAATGGGGAAAGTAAGGAAAAAAACAAGGTTGTTGGTGATGAAGTTTATAGAGGGACGGTTCTTTATGCAGGAAATTGTGAAGTAGAAATAAGAAGTGTTGGAGATAATACTATGTATGGTAAAATAGCCCGTGAATTACAAGTTCAAGAACCTGATAGCCCATTAAAGATAAAACTATCGATGCTTGCCAAAACAATTAGTAAAATTGGCTATATTGGGGCAATACTGGTAATGTTTTCTTATTTATTATCGGTTGTAGTTATTGCTAATGGTTTTCGGTATGCTAAAATAATAGGCACTTTAACAAATTTTCCTTTAATGGCTAATCATTTAATATATTCTTTAACACTTGCGGTTACAATTATTGTGGTGGCTGTACCAGAGGGATTACCGATGATGATTACATTAGTTTTATCAAGTAATATGAAGAAAATGCTTAAAAATAATGTTTTAGTTAGAAAACTTGTTGGTATTGAAACGACTGGTTCAATGAATATGCTATTTACCGATAAAACGGGAACCCTTACTAAGGGAAAATTAGAGGTTGTGGAGATTTATACAGGTAATGGTAAAAAATTTGTAAAAAAGGAGTCTATCTTATCTTATCCTAAATATTATGCGTTACTTCAAAAAAGTATGGTGTTAAATAATGAAAGTGAAATGAGTTTTGATGGCCAAATAATTGGTGGTAATTATACTGATAGAGCACTGTTAAAATATGCTTATGATGGACCAATTAAGGTTTCAAAAGTCGGAAGTGTGCCATTTGATAGTAGGCGAAAGTATGCAAGTGTTACAATACTAGAAAAGGGGGTTACAACAACTTTTGTAAAGGGGGCTTGTGAAGTATTAGTATCTAAATGTAAATATTATGTAGATTTAGATGGTGAGGTTAAGAAGCTATCCAGTAGTTTAGTAAATGAAATGATTTATCGAAGTACTTCGAAAGGAACTAGAGTAATAGGTTTGTTTTATACTAATACTGATATGAATAGTTTGATATTAATAGGTTTAGCTGTAATGAAAGATGAATTACGGAAGGAGACAAAAGAAGCTGTTAAGCAAATCTCAGCGGCTGGTATTCATGTTGTAATGATAACTGGCGATCATCCTGCAACTGCTAAAGCAATAGCTTCTGATGCTGGGATATTACATGTTGGGGAGATTGTTCTAACGAGTGAAGAATTAAATAAGTATTCTGATGCCGAAGTTAGGAAAATTCTACCAAAATTACGAGTGATTGCAAGGGCGTTACCAACTGATAAGAGTAGACTTGTTAATATTGCGATGGAAGATGGTTATGTTGTTGGGATGACTGGAGATGGGGTTAATGATGCTCCAGCGCTTAAACAAGCTAATGTTGGTTTTGCAATGGGTAGTGGGACAGAAGTTAGTAAAGAAGCAAGTGATATTGTAATTCTTGATGATAATATTCTATCTATTAGTAAGGCTATATTATATGGAAGAACAATTTTTAAAAGCATTAGAAAATTTATTATTTATCAATTAACATGTAATTTTTGTGCTTTATTCTTGTCTATTATTGGCCCTTTTATTGGTATTCATACGCCTATTACAATAGTGCAAATGTTATGGATAAACATGATAATGGATACTTTTGCAGGACTTGCTTTTTCGTTTGAACCAGAGCTTCTAGAAACAATGAGAGAGTTACCTAAGAGAAAAGATGAGCCAATAATTAATCGTTATATGTATTCTGAAATAATAGTTACGGGTGGATATTCAGCAATACTTTGTTTGTGGTTTTTGAAAAGTCCTCTTATCCATTCTTTAATTAGGCCAGGAGCTAATAATGAATACTTACTTACGGCATATTTTGCTTTATTTATTTTTATTGGGATATGTAATGCCTTTAATGCTCGAACGCATAGATTAAATATTTTGGCTAATTTAAATAGGAATATTGTTTTTGTTATTATTTTTTTGTTTATTCTTGTTGTACAGGTAATATTAATATATGATGGTGGGGCTTTGTTTCGAACGTTTGGTTTAACACCTTTTGAATTTCTTTTAGTAAGTATTTTAGCAATAACAGTAATACCTTTTGATATAATAAGAAAGATGACTTTAAAAAAACACCATTATGAACTTGGTGTGTAGTTGTAAATGTGTTATAATATTGCTCGATGGTGATTAGTATGGAACGTTTTAACCCTAGTATAAAAGATGGCTTAACTAAAGAGCAAGTTGATTTAAGAATTAGTGAAGGACTTGTAAACTATGATGATCAGCCTAAAACAAAAACAATTAAGCAAATTGTTAAAGATAATTTTTTTACTTACTTTAATTTTTTAAATATTGCTTTGGGGGCTGCGGTTTTTTTAGCTGGATTATTAAATGGACAGTTATTGCAAGGACTTAAAAACTGTTTATTTATGGGCGTTATTATAATAAACTCGATTATAAGTATTATTGAAGAGGTAATATCAAAAAAAATAATAGATAAGTTATCAATGTTATCTGAATTTAAGGTTACTACAATTCGTGATGGGGTGTGGAAAGAACTTGGCTTAGAAGAATTAGTTTTAGATGATGTAATTAGAATTGAAACGGGACATCAAGTTGTAGTTGATGCCATTTTAATGGATGGTTCTTTAGAAGTAAATGAAGATTCTTTAACTGGTGAAAGTGATCCCGTAGCTAAAAAAAAGGGTGATTTGGTATTATCCGGGTCTTTTGTAGTAAGTGGTAGTGCCTATTGTAAGGTGGAACATATCGGGTCTGATAATTATGTTTCTACTATTTCACGAGAAGCTAAATATGAGAAAAAAGTTAATTCTGTTATTTTAGAATCTTTTGAAAAGTTACTCAAAGTATTATCATTACTTATTATTCCGATATCTGTTATTATGTTTTATAGTCAATATCATGTAACGGGAAATGCTTTTGAAGCTATTTTTACGACTGTTGCTGCATTAATAGGGATGATACCTGAAGGTCTTGTTCTATTAACTAGTTCGGTTATGGCCGTAAGTGTTATTAGGCTTTCTAAGTATAAAGTTTTAGTTCAACAGTTATATTGCATTGAGACTTTAGCAAGAGTAGATGTTATATGTTTAGATAAGACGGGAACTATTACTGAAGGAAGAATGAATGTTGTTAAAACTGTACCATATGATGGTGTTAGTGAAGATGAGTTGAACAGTATTTTAGCAAGTTATGCTACTTTGAGTGAAGATAATAATGATACAATGAAAGCTTTAAAGGAACATTTTAAAACTGATGAGCCATTTATAAAAGTTAATCAAATTCTTTTTTCATCAGAAAGAAAGTTTTCAGGGATAGAGTTTAAAGATATGGGGACTATTTATATTGGGGCTAGTGATTTTTTGCTTAGTAATATACCAAAAGAATATAGTGATATGGTCGAACCATATTTAGAAGATTATAGAGTTCTTACTGTTGTTCGTAATAGACAGGGAATAAGCGAAAATCCTAAAAATTTAAAAATACTTGGTTTTATTGTTTTAGAAGATGTTATAAGACCTAGTAGTAAAGATACATTAGATTATTTTAAAAAGCAGGGAGTAGCGGTTAAAATCATTTCTGGAGATCAAGTTAAGACGGTTTTAAATATTGCTAAGAAGGTTGGCTTAGATGATTTAAAAGGAATTGATGTTGGTCATTTAAATGAAACGGAACTTCGAGAGGAGGTTAATAACTATCAAATATTTGGACGTGTAACACCTAGTCAAAAGAAACTATTGGTTAGTATTTTACAAGAATCTGGACATACAGTTGCTATGACTGGAGATGGAATAAATGATGTATTAGCATTAAAACAAAGTGATTGTGCTATTTCAGTAGCAAGTGGCTCTGATGCAGCTAAGAACGTTGCTCAGTTGGTGTTATTAAATAATGATTTTTCTTCATTACCAGAAGTTGTATCTGAAGGAAGAAGAACAATTAATAATGTAGAGAGAAGTGCTTCATTGTTACTTGTTAAAACTATTTATACGGTATTATTAATTTTATTTAGTATATGTGTATCAACGCGTTATTTCTTTGTTCCTATACAACTTACTTTAATTACAACTTTTACGATAGGGACTCCTTCTTTTATCTTAGCTTTAGAACCTAATCATGATTTGGTTAGAGGTAATTTCTTATTAAAAATAGTTAGTAGAAGTTTGCCAACTGCTTTAACGGTTTTCTTTAATGCTGTATTAGTTACTTGTTTTACGAGAATATTTGAACTTCCTTATGATATGCAGAGTTCATTAACAGTTTTACTTACTAGTGTTACAGGTTTTATTTATTTATATAAGATATGTAAACCTTTTACAATTCTTCGTGGTTCATTATTCTTTGTGATGTTTGGTGGTTATTTATATTGTTTATTATTTCAATATGAATTCTTTAATTTAATGCCACTTAATAATGTTACGGTTTTAATTGGTTTAGTACTTACAATTGATTCTCTATATATTTATCGAAGATTAAATTTCTTTATAACGTGGTTATTTCATAAATTTGATCCTACTATTCTTGTAGAGCGTTAGTTTTTGACAGTAAACGACATAGTTTATTGTCTTTTTTTTGTAAAATACTTTAGGAGGTGTTAAATGGTTATATATGTTGATGTTTTACTAGTTATAAATTATATAATGGATTTAATACTCTTAATTTGTGTTAATAAAATACTTAAAAGGCAAGCTTCATTTAGAAGAATTTTTCTAGCAAGTTTTATTGGTGAATTATCATTAATTTTTTTAGTACTTGATATTAATAAAATTATGATGCTTGGTATTAGAGTACTTAGTAGTACTATGATGTGTATTATTTCTTTTCGAGCAAAGTCTTTTCATTATGTTTTAGAAAATGTTATTTATTTTTATATGCTCGGAACTATTACGGCTGGTTGTTGTTATTTTTTATATTTAATAAGTGAAGCAAATTTAATTTATGTTATATTAGTAGTTCTATTTGGACCTTTAAGTGCATATCTTTTTATGAAGTTATATAAAAGAAGAGTTGTGTACCAGCATTTATATACGGGATATATTGAATTTTATAAGGGCAAAATTGTTTTTTTAAATATGTATTTAGATACTGGTAATAAGTTAATTGAACCATTTACGCATCGACCGATTATTTTAGTACGTGATGGTTTGATTCCAACTTACGATTATTGTACTATATATGTTCCTTTTAATACTTTGAATGGACATGGGCTATTAAAATGTATTAGGGTATGTAATATTTTTGTGGAAGGAAAAAAAATTCAAAATTGTTATGTAGGGGTTAGTAATAATAATTTAATGAATGGGACTACTGATTGTATATTAAATATTAAATGTTTGGAGGAACTATGATAAAGAAAATACTTCGTTGGTTAAAAAAATATAATGAATGTTTTTATATTGGGAGTAGTGATAAGCTTCCACCCCCACTTGATTTGGAACAGGAAAGAGCTTTATTAATAGAGATGCATAAAGGGAGTGATGATGCTCGGGAAACTTTAATAGAGCATAATTTAAGGTTAGTTGTTTTTTTAGCAAAGAAGTATGAGAGTACAGGTTATGATATGGAAGATTTAATAAGTATTGGGTCAATTGGCTTAATTAAGGGGATTGAAACATATAAGATTGATAAGAATATTAAGCTCGCTACATATGCTTCTAGATGTATTGCTAATGAAATATTAATGTATATTAGAAAAAATAAAAAAAGACGGAAAGAAGTATCTTTGGAAGATAGTTTAAATTATGACAGTGAAGGTAATGAATTACATTTAGAGGATGTTTTAGGAACTGATTCTGATCTAGTAAGTGATAGTTATATTAAGAAAATAGAAAGTAAGTTTGTTTCTTCAGAAATAAATAAACTAAATGAGAGGGAAAGACAAATAATGGTTATGCGTTATGGACTTAATAATACAAGGAGTTATACACAAAAAGAAGTTGCAGATATTCTAGGGATAAGTCAGTCTTATATTTCACGAATTGAGAAAAAAGTTATAAAAAATATTAAACATTTTTTTAATGTTAGTATGTAAAAAAAATGATTGTTTTTTCATACATTTAATATTATACTATAGTCAGAAAGTGAGTGAGATGTGTGGAAAAAGAAGAAAAAAAGGAGACAGTAAAAGTTTCTAATAATCCTGATTATGTTAAGGATGGTCTTGATATTGTAAAGGAGATTTTTAAGAAACCTGTTGATACAATTAAAAAGTATGCTAAAACTAATAATTTTGTTTTAGGTTTAATTTTGATAGGTATTAGTAGTTTACTTGCTGGTATTGTATCTTATTTGGCAATAAAAGAACTATTTAGTGCATCAGGTATGGGATTTTATTATGGAATGATGGGAATTAGTTCTGGAGCTTTAAAAGACAGTGCATTTAAGATTATTATTACAGTTATGCTTTACTGTGTTGCTTATTATGCTGTGATTGCTTCAATGCTTCATGTATTTGCAGGTCCTCTATTTAAAGTAAAGGACGCGGATATCAAGAAGAGTTTTGCCTTAGTTGGAACAGCTTCTGTTATTTTATCGGTAGTAGTATTATTAACAGGCATTTTAATGTATGTAAATGTTACTTTAGCTGTTATTGTTTTTGTTCTTGGTTCTATGATTTATAATTATGCATTATATCATGGATATTTTGAATCATTTGAAATTGATAAAAACAAAGTTATTTATGCATTTGTTTGTACAATTGCGGTAGCAGTATTTGTTGTAGGTTACATATTACCTAAAATTTTTAGTTAGTTATATTTGAAACATCCTCATATGAGGATGTTTTTTATTGATAGAAATTGTGATTTATTATATAATTTATATGTAAATAGGAGACAGGACATGAATAAAAAAAGAGTTATATTATTAATAGTTATTCTAAGTATATTGGTTGTTACTTTAAGTATTACATATGCTTATTACGCTTCTGGTGTTAGTGGCACCACAGATGTTAATGCAACTTCAACTACGGTTACAAGTCAAATCGGGGAAGTGGAGTTTAACGGTGGTAATACTTTTGATACTGCTAACTTAGATGAAATATATCCTGGTTTTATTGGTGTTCAAGAGTTTACAATATCGCCTTATCAAGATGGGTCTAACGTATATGAAATAGACTTACAAGCCAATGTCCCTGAAGTGTTTTTAAATGATATAAAACTTACTCTTTACAAATCAAGTAATACAGGTGTTAATAATTTAACAAGAGAAGAAGGAAGTTTAACGATTATAAATAATCAATTTGTAAAGCAAGATACTTTAAATGTTAATGGCACTTTAACTAAAGTTTATGAAGATAGTTTAGTTTCTACTTCTAAAACAGTTTTAGAACAAGTAGAATTTACTATTTTAAATGATGCATTTACGATACCTACAGTAACACCAGATGGATATTATACGTATTATGCCGTATATGAATATTTAAATAATGGTGATCAAAACAGTCAACAAGGTTATAATTTTAGTAGTAAGATTACAGTTAAGTATTTAAAAGAGAAGACTAAATATGCTGCTGATGCAATTCTTAGCCTTGTAGGGGATGCAGACCCTGCGAGTACAGCAGTTATAGATAAAGGAACAGATGCATCTGGGTGTACCAACACTTTAGCCTATGACGACTTTGGAAACCTAAGATATGTAGGGTCTAATCCATGCAACTATGTTACTTTTAATGGAGAAGAAGCAGGCTGGAGAATCATAGGAGTGTTTGATAACCAAATTAAACTGATCAGGAATGAATCCATAGGTGGGTATTCATGGGATACATCTGCATCAAGTGTAAATAAAGGATACGGAATTAATCAATGGGGAGAGTCAGGAACATACAAGGGAGCAGACTTAATGAAACTATTAAACCCAGGGTTTGATACGAATTTAGCTGAAGATAGTTCAGGAAATACGATTTCAGGTACTTATGCCAATAATAGTTTGTACTGGAATAAACAGTCAGGAAATTGCTATAATTCAAGTAAAAATGCCTATACTACCTGTGATTTTAGTGCAACAGGACTTAGTGAATCAGCTAAAAGCATGATAGATAAACATACATGGAACTTAGGAAGTCAAGGGGAAAATGATGATTTTAAAAGCGGAGATGGATTAGGACTTGCAAGTAAATTCTATGAATACGAAAGAAGTAATAATACTGGAAAGATATGTACTTCAGGTTCCTGGTGTAATGATACAGTAAATAGAACAACAACATGGGAAGGATATGTAGGCTTAATGAGTCCATCAGATTATGGGTATGCAGTAGGAGGAGAAGCAAGAACAAATTGTCTTGCAAATACCAATCTTAATAATTACGATACCAACAATTGTTATACAAATGACTGGTTATATAATTCAACATATCAATGGACAATGTCGCCGTTTGCGTATTCCATCTATTCTGTCTATGTGTTCAGCGTGTATTCAGGCGGGCGTGTCAGCAACCGCACTGCTTTCAATCTCTATGTTGTCCGGCCGGCCTTGTTTCTGATATCCTCTGTCCAAATTTCAGGGGAAGGAACACCAAGTGCCCCATTCACTTTGAGTGTTTGAGTAAATATATTGTTTCATGTATATCAGGTTAACAAATGAAAATAGTAAAACTAATGTAATATAAAAATACATTAGTTTTTTTATGGTATAAATGTATGTTTAAATAGTTTTTTTAAAACTATATTTCTATTCTTTTTCTTGTCTAATTAATTGGTTATATTATATAATTATGTGGAAGGAAGTATATGTTATGAAAGAGAATAAATTGTTTATTGGACTACTTGGTGTAGTATTTATAGTATTAGTTGGGTGTGTATTTTTTTCTTTTAATGATAAAAGGGAAGTGAAGAAGAAAGACGCTGTATTAATTAAAGAGGAATATGAAGCATTAAATGGTAATGAAGGTTATATAAGTGTTTCATTAGATGATGATAATCCTTATGTGTATCGTAGTTATGAAGATATAATTAAGATGATAGAAGAGAAAAGCGGGATTATATTGTTTGCTTCAGCTAAAAGTAATAGTTCTAGAAGTGTTATATCTTTAATTAGTGAGATAGCCCATGAACTTAAATTTGGGAATGTTGCTTATTTAGATATAATGGAAGATAGAGATGAATATACTTTAGATAAAATAAATAAGCCTATTGAAAGTAAAGAGGGAACTAAAGATTATAAAAAATTATTAGAAGCGTTAGATAAGGAATTAGTTTCATATGTGTTAGAGGGTAGTGACGGCAAAAAAGTTAATGTTGGGGAAAAAAGGATATATATGCCAACTTTAGTTGCTGTTTATAATGGGGAAATACAAAGTGTGTATTCGGTTTCTTTAAATGAGGATGAAGAGATAGATAAAGATAGTCTTAAGAAACTTAAAGATGTATATGTAGCAATGTTTAAAAGTGTTACAGAAGATATATGTGATGATGCGTGTTAATTAATGGGGGGGTTTTATGGTTACATTATTACCTGCAGATAAATATATAGTTGTAAATAAAACAATCTTAACAGAAGAAGATAAAAAGATTCTTGTTAGTTTATATGAACCTATTATTGGAGCTGTAGCAGTTAGTTTGTTTTTGACTTTATGGCGTGATTTAGATAGGTATCATTTTGTGAGTGCTGATTATACACATCATCATTTGATGACGCTTTTAAAAGTGTCTTTAGAAGATATTAAGAAGTCTCGGAAAGCCTTAGAAGGAATGGGACTGTTAAAAACATTTTATAAAGCTGGTGAACAGAATCAGTATGTGTATGAATTATATTCACCTATGACACCAAGAGAATTCTTTTCTAATCCGATTTTTAATGTTGTTTTATATAATAATGTTGGGGCTAAGGAATATGATGATTTAAAAAGTGAATTTCAGACGATGAATATTTCCTTAAAAGATTATGATAATATTACGTCTTTGTTTGATGATGTTTTTGAAAGTTCTAATATCTTACCTTCTTTTGAAGCTGTTGGAAAGGAAAGCTCTTCGATTCAAATGCATGATCAAGTTGATTTTGATCTTATTATTAGTAGTCTTCCTAAGGGTGTTGTTCATGAAAGAACTTTTACTAAAAAGGTTCGAGAATTAATTAATGAACTAGCTTTAGTATATAATATTGATACTTTAAAAATGATTGAGATTATAAGATTATCAATTAATGAGAATGGTTATTTGGATAGAGATAATTTAAGGGTGCAAACTAGAAAGTATTATCAGTATAATAATTATGGAAAATTACCTACTTTGGTTTATCGTTCACAGCCTGAGTATTTGAAAAGCCCAACAGGGGATATGAGTAAAAAAGGACAAATAATAGAAGTGTTTGAGAATATGAGTCCTTATGACTTTTTATCAAGTAAATATAAGGGAGTTGCGCCTACTAATAGAGATTTAAAAATACTTGAATATTTGCTTGTAGATTTAGAACTTAAACCGGCAGTAGTAAATGTTTTAATTGATTATGTTTTAAAAAAGAATAATAATAAATTAAATAATGCTTTTATTGAAACAATCGCGGGGCAATGGAAAAGGCTTAATATAAAGACTGCTAAAGAGGCGATGGAAGTTGCCGAAAAAGAGCATAAGAAATATGTTAGTAAATTACAGAAAGAGACTAAACGTGTTGTTAATGAAAAGATGCCAGTGTGGTTTAATGAACAAATTGAAAAAGAATCTTTGTCAGTAGAGGAAGAAAAAGAATTAGATGAAATGTTAAAGAAATATCATGATTAGGAGATGGTGATGGTATGAAGTTTACTTTAAGTGATGAACAAATTATAAGTTTAGAGAAGAATTATCAAGAGGCTATGAATGATGAAGTCTTTAAAAAGTTAGTTAATAAACTTCATTGGAGTAAAGAAGAGGTAATGAAGAGAACTTCAAAGCTTCAAAACACTTGCGAGGAGTTACTTAATTGTAAGAACTGTAAAGGATTATTTATGTGTAAAAATGCTTATCCTGGATATGTATCAATGCCTAAAAAAGAAAATGGGAAAATATCTTTTTTCTATGATGCGTGCCGTTATACAAAAAAGATGCATGAGTTGAAAGTAACCAGAGAGAGTGAAGAAAAGACTAATGAAAAAGCCAGAATGAAAGATATTGATGTTAAAGATAAGAGACGAATAGAGGTTATTAAGTGGCTTGATGACTTTTATGATAAGTATGATTATAAAACTAATTTAAAAGGACTTTATTTACATGGTAGTTTTGGTTGTGGAAAAACTTTTTTGGTTAGTGCATTACTTCATGAGTTAGAAGAGAAAAAAATGGTTAGTACCATGGTTGTGTATTTTCCTGAGTTAATAAGAGAATTGAAAAGTGATTGGGAATTATATGATAGAAAAATCAATACTTTACTTAATGTTGATATTTTGTGTATTGATGATATTGGGGCTGAGAAAGTTACAGAATGGAGTCGGGATGAAGTTTTGGGAACAATTTTACAGCATCGAATGAATCAAAATAAAACAACATTCTTTACTTCTAATTTAACTATAGATGAATTAGAGAATCATTTTGTCTCAAGAGATGAAGTTGATAGTAAGATTAAAGCAAGAAGAATAATGGAAAGAATTAAACAATTAAGTGTGGATATGGAACTTATTAGTGAAAATAAAAGAAAATAAAAAATATTTCTATTTCTATTATTATATGTTAAAATGATGGTGTGCCGACTTAGTACAGTGGTAGTACGCATGAATGGTAATCATGAAACATGAGTCCGATTCTCATAGTTGGCACCATTAATTATGGAGGAATCTTTTTATGGCATTATTAGATTATGACAATGCAAGACAGGTTTATCAAGATAATGAAGACATGTTAGAGACTATTAACAGGATGGAAAAATTTGATGAGTTTCATTTATTAAGAAATGGAAACATGGTGATTAGTGATCAATTAAAGATGAAATTTTCGCATATACCTAGTGCTGTTTTACTATGGTATCGTGTATGTAATGGGGGGTTATTGTTTGATTCTACTTTATTGTCAATGGATAATTATGATAATGAGTTAGATTTAGATTTTGCGTCTTTTGATGAAAATAATAAGGAAGAGAATTATAAAACATTGGGGCTACCAGAAGGATATTACATTATTGGTTTAAGAAGTTATGGAGACCCTATATGTGTTAGTAAAGATAATGATAAAGTATATTTGTGGAATGTAGAAGAACAAGATTTTGATACTATTTGGGATAGTTTTAATGATTTTTTAGGTGATGAAACTGATGCTTCTATTGAGATGATTAGTGATGGTTCACTAGAACCTATTCCATATAAGTTAGATAATACAGATTAAAAAGGCAATACTTAAAAAGATTTAGTATTGTCTTTTTAGTTTTTTGCAATTATAATGAAGTTAGGAGGGTTTGCTTATGAAAAATGTTAAAGATTATAAAAAGCAAGTTATTGATTGCTTTAAAGATGTATTTAGTAGTTATCGATTTACGTTTTTGATTTTATTTATTATGACTTTATTGTTTGTAATTTTTGGGCTAGAGTCTAGCACTATTAGTTCTTTTGTGGAAGTGCTTTGTTTATATCTGGTTGTTTTACTTACAATTGAGTCGTTTTTTTCTGATAAAACGTGGCGTATTATTTTTTATATTGTTGGGTTTGTTTTTGCTTTAGTATGCCGTATATTTTTACCATCTCATGGTTTATTTATGTTTGGAATATTCGGGGCTTTGGCTATTCTTTCATTGTATAAAATTGTTAGTAAGAGTAAGGAAAGTATTGATAATTATCTGTGGAATGTTTTCCAAAATGAATTAATATTTGGGGTTGTATCCATGATTATTCTTTTTGGGCTTTTGTTTATCGCTTTTGTAATTCATTCTTTATTAATTAATAATTTTACGGTTGATTTATATTCTAGACTTAGTATGTTATGGGTGGGATTTGTTTTTTTGCCTGGACAGTTATTATGTTTTCATTATATTCATAGTGATATATTTGCAATTGTTAGAATTATTGTTAAGTACATATTATTTCCTTTGGTATTACTAACGACTGGAATACTATTTATATATTTAATAAAGATAATTGTTGTTAGAGAAGTACCTTCTAATATTTTGTATTCTATTATTTTATGGCTTATTGTGGTTGGAAGTTTTGTTTTAGTTTTACTTCAGAGAAGAGAAGTAGGACTTAGTAAGAAAATAATAACTATTCTTCCTTATTTGTTTGTTATTTTACTTTTTGTTCAAAGTTATAGTTTATATTTAAGAATTAATTCGTATGGTATTACGGAGATGCGATATTTAGGAATAGTGTTTATACTTTTAGAGATACTAGTTCTTTTGGTAATAATATTGGAAAAATTAAATTGGTTAAAATATATTTTGCTTGTTGGGGCTTGTTTTGTTATTATTTCTTTTTCACTTCCATATGTAAATATGAAGAATGTTTCTATTAAAAATCAAGTTAGAAGAATAACAAGTATTTATAAAGAAGGAACATCTTTTGACGAATACTCTAAAGAAGAAAAAGAAAAAATGGTGAGTGCTTATTGGTATTTGTATCATAATCATGAACTTGGACAGTTACCTTCATATGTAAATGTGTCTTCGATTAGAAGTTATTATGGTGATAATAGTGATAAATATAAGGAATTATATTATTATGATGATACAAGAGAAATACCAATTGGGGATTATAAATATTTGATGGAAGTAGTTATGGATGAATCATTTACAGAAGGGGTAGAAATTTCTTCCTTATCTTATAATATGTTTCATGATGTTGAAGGCTTAGAAGATGGTATTAAAGTCTTCTTAGAGCGGGCTATGAAGAATGGTAAGGTAGAAGAAAAAAATATTCATTTTAAAGATTCTTCTAGTTATTATGTTAAACATTTGTCTTTATATTATGATGAAGAAACGCATAAAGTAGAGCATATATTGATGGAAGGATATTTGCTAAAACATTAGATAACGAAAGTTATCTTTTTTTATAATAATTAGGTCTAGAATTAATTAATGAAGTGTGTTATCCTTTATGTAGAATAGAGGTAATACTAATGAATAACAAAAAGTATAGCTTAACACTTTTGATAATAAGCATCTTAGTCATAACAATAGGTATAACTTATGCCTATTATATGGCACAAGTACAAGGTACCGGTAATACGAATGCCGAAGCTAGTGCTCGTACGGCAACAATAGGTGAAGTAGAGTTTTACGGGGAGGATACATTTGATACAACAAATATAGGAAGAGATATCTATCCTGGTTTTATCGGGGTTCAAAAATTTACAATTGGGCCTTATAGTGATGGACATGGAGTGTATGAAATAGACTTACAAGCAACTGTTCCAGCGGCGTTTAATAATGACATAAAACTAACTATATATAAAACAAGTGACAGTGATGAAAACAGTATTACAAGTGAAGAAGGATCTTTAACAGTTTCCAATAACAGATATGTAAAACAAGATAATTTACTAATAACTGGTAGTCTTACAAAGGTATATGAAGGGCCTTTAAAAAATACAGATGAAACAGTATTAGAACAAGTAGAATTTAATATAGATGGAGCCGAATTTGAAACACCTGATACAACACCAGATGGATTCTATACATATTATGCTATTTATGAATACTTAGATAATGGTAATCAAAATGCTCAACAAGGACTAGATTTTAGTAGTAAAATAACAGTTAAATATGTACTTGAAGTAACAGACCCATCAATGGAAACATTAGAACAACTGCAAGCATTAGATAGTACTTTAGTTGTAACTCCAAGTACTACCTCTAATCCTGACTTTAGTATTATAGCCCCAAGAGCAGCTAATGTAGATAACGATGGAAAAGCAGAGCAAACAAGTGGGTTGTTTGAATTAGAAGATGATTATGGAACCTCTTATTATTTTAGAGGGAATGTAACAAATAATTATGTTAAATTTGGTGGGTATTATTGGCGAATAGTACGTATTAATGGAGATGGCTCAATTAGAATGATTTACGCTGGAGATGCAAGTGTAATAGATGGTCTTGCTAACAAGGCAGAAGTACTAGC
>CACXCK010000059.1 GCA_902766135.1 uncultured Erysipelotrichaceae bacterium | reverse complement strand
GACTAGGTAACTAGTCTTTTTTTTGTGGTGTTAGCCCAGTCTATTATTTCTTTTTTTCTTATACTAGTTATGAGGAGGAAATGGAATGTTATTTGATATTAAGAATGAAGATGTTTTTAAAATACCTGGTAATATGTTTAAAGGTAAAGATTTGGTAAGTCCTATGGATGGGTTAAAAAGAGGTAACTTGTTTAATGATGAGTATAAAGATTATGAAGGACTAACTTATTTTGATGTTGTTGCTACGGATGATAAGTCATCTTTAATGTTAGAGATTATGAGTTATTGTTTTGCTATTAATGATTTGAATTTATATTTGGATTTACATGGCGATGACAAGGAAATGTATAAAATTTTTAAAGCGTATGTAAAAAGAGAAATGGATTTGGAAGAGGAGTATGTTAGTAAGTATGGGCCTTTATGTGTTAAAGATAGTGGTGATGGTTTTAGCTGGATAAATGGTCCTTGGTCTTGGGATAATAATGGAGGGATTAAGTATGTTTAAATATGTAAAGCATCTTAATTATCCTGTAAATATTAAGAAGAAAGATTTACAGATGGCTAAATTATTGTTGACACAGCTTGGTGGAGCAAATGGGGAACTAGCGGCATCACTTCGATATTTTTGTCAAAAGTTTTCGATGCCTGATGATGTTGGTCGCGCTCTTTTAAATGATATAGCGACTGAGGAACTTGGGCATTGCGAGATGATTTCTTCGATGATTTATCAACTTGTTAAAGGGGCAACTACGGAGGAAATAAAAGAATTTGGATTAGAATCTATGTTTACGGAACACGGTAAGGGAATATATCCTGCTGATAGTTTTGGTAATCCTTTTACAGTTACTTATTTTGCAGTTACAGGCGATGTTTTGGCAGATATATCTGAGGATATGGCGGCTGAGCAAAAGGCTAGAGCTACGTATGAGAATCTTATTCAGATGACTAGTGATAAGGATGTTATGGCGATACTACTTTTTTTAAGACAAAGAGAAATAGTTCATTTTAATCGGTTCCATGAATTATACGATTATTATAAGAAAAAAGGGTATTAACAAACTCTTTTTTTTGTGTTATGATAAAAATCCTTTGTGAAAGAAGGTTGTTATTGTGAATAAGCAATATGGATTATGGAATAATGAATATTTTGTTTATGATGGAGATAAAATTCTTGTGTATCATGATAATCAAAGAGTTGCGTCAATTTTACTGTTACAAGAGAAAATTCAATTTTTATCTAATCGTTTAGAGGGATTAACTGCTAAGATTGGTTTTGATGAAGTAATCGAAACAATGTATTATGGAGGTATGGTGTTAACAGCAAGTGGAGCTATTATTAATTATTCTTTAGAACAATCTATACCTACTTTAGCAGTATCTTGTATGTTACTAGGATCTTCTTTGGGACTCGGATTTGCAGGACTTAAAAAAAGTCATGAGATTAGTTATGATAAGGTTAATAAAGAGGTAATAAAAGAGAGATTAATTAGGGAAAAACAGGTATTAGAAGAATATGAGAAACTTTGTTCATGTAAAGAATTTGCTTTAAAACAGCTTAATTCTAAAAGTACTATGGCATATTTAGATTCAGCAATTGAAATGGAAACTTTGGAAAGATGTAAGAGCAAGTCGTTAATTAATAGAATTACACAAAATATTAAGTAATGTTCTTGTAAAAAAGTCATTTTTGTGTTATTTTTTTAGTAGAGTAAGGAGAGGAACAAAATGGATGAGGAAAAAAAGAAAACAGTAAAGAGTAATGGGGTTAAGAAAAATGTGAAGAAGAGTACTTCTAATACAGGAAAAAAGTCTGCTAATAAAAGTAATGGTAAGAAGTATAATAAACCTAAAAAAAATAGTAATAAAAATGTTTCAAAGGTTAAGACTAGTGCAAAGAAGCCTACAGAGAATGTTACTAAAGTTCTTGCGTCTCAGCCAGAAGTGGTTGAAACAGAGGTTCGTGATGAGTTAAAAGTTGAAGAAGTTCTTGAAGAAAAAGTGGAAAAAGTAGTAGAGAATGAAGAACCTGTTATAAATGAAATACAAGTAGATGATAAAAAAGATAGTTTATTAGATGGAAATGTTAGTATTGTTGCTGCGGTTGTGATGGCTTTCTTATTATTAATGTTATTTGTTAGTATGTATTCTGATAGTTTATTCAATAAGTATTCTAGTGGTTGGGATGGAAAAAGTTTTTTAGTTGAGAAGAGTCATGTTCATCAAATTAAGTGTGATGAAATTCCTAATGCAATTACTGGGGCTGAAAGTTTTATTTATGTAACTGACGCTAAAGGGGAAGATGAATTTAACTTAGAAAAAAAATTAGCAAAGCTTATAAATGAACGTAATATTAAGAATAATTTTTATGTTTATGTTTTAAATGATAATTGTGGTCCTATTAATGTTGGAAATAGTGTTGCAAGTGTAAACTTACAATTAGAACATGGACTTGATAGGGTACCTACTATTTTGTATTATCGAAATGGTGTGTATATGGATAAAGCTACAAGAAGTGATAAGCAAATGATTAATGATGGTGATTTTGCTCAACTTCTTGATATGTATGAGATTAAGTAAAACATTCAATTTTGAGTGTTTTTTTCTTGGCTCTTGTGATATTATTTAGATGGTGATGTTATGATACATGTAGTTTTATATGAACCTGAGATACCTCAGAATACGGGAAATATTATGAGAACTTGTGTGGCTACACATACAAAGTTACATTTAATTGAACCTCTTGGTTTTTCTTTAGATGAGTCTAAAATAAAAAGAAGTGGTGTTAATTATATTCCTAAGTGTGATTATACAGTATATCCTTCATGGGATGATTTTTTAAGTAAGAATAGGGGGAAGATGTTTTTCTTTACACGATATGGTCATAAACCACATAGTGATTATGATTATGCTTCTATTAAGGAAGATATATATTTAGTATTTGGAAAGGAAAGTACGGGTATTCCAAGGAGTATTTTGAAACCACATTTAGATAAGTGTGCAAGAATTCCAATGACTAGTAATGTTAGAGCATTAAATGTTTCTAATTCGGTTGCTGTTGCATTATATGAAGTGTTAAGGCAAAAAGATTATTTAGATTTATTAAGGGATGAACCCCATAAGAGTAGTAATTTTATAGAAGAATATGAAGGTGAGTAAAGTGCATTGTAAGAAGTGTGGTAATGCTTTGGGGACAGGTGTTTTAGTGTGTCCTTTCTGTGGGGCAACACTTACTAAAGAGCAATTAAAAGTTAAAGAAGCAGAAAGAAAAAGAATGTTTGGTAATCCTGAGTTGTTGACTGCAAAATATGGGGAGAAGATTGTCTATCAGCAGCCTCAAAAAGACAATAAATTTTTAGTTTATCTATTAGTATTTAGTGTAATTGTGCTAATTGTTTTTGTTATTTTACTTATTACAAGTATTTTTTAGAGATAAAAGTTTCATAGTATATGTAGTGATAATTATGGAACTTTTTTTGATGTGTGGAAAAATATTTTTGGCAAGAATTTTTGATGTATCTATTTCAACTATTAGGCAAACCGTATTACGGAAAGATTATATGTGGATTGGAACAATACTTGCGTTTTGGGAAATATTTGTGTGGTTTTTGGTTGCGAGAGAAGCTTTGGTTGTTGCAATTGATTCTATATTTATACCTATTTCTTATAGTCTTGGTTATGCAACTGGAACTCTTTTAGGATCATATTTTTCAATTAGATGGATGGGAGGTATTGTTGGTGTTCAGATTATTACGAAGGATGATAATAAAGAGCTTATAGGTGCTCTTAAACTAAGAGGGTATTCGCTTAGTGTAATAAAAATGGAAGGAGATAAAGATAATCAGTATCAGATGATTTTTATTGAATTAAAAAGTAAAAGTTATTTAAAGTTAAAGGAATTAGTCCATAGAATAGATTCTCATGCTTTTGTGATTGTAAGTGATACTAAGAAAGTTTGGAACGGTATTATTAAGTAGTAATACTGTTCTTTTTTTTAAGTAGATTTTTCTTTATATCTTTGATAAAATAGAGGTGGATTTGGTGGTGATGTGTGTGGATTATCGTGATGATGAATTAAATGAGGAAAATATCAGTGAGGAATCTACGCCATTACAAGATGAAGAAACGTTAACTGAACCAACTGATGTTACTTTTGATACGAGGGGTGTTGAGTCCGACGTTGTTGCATCTAGACAAGTTATTAATCTTATTTTAAATAAAAAAGTTGTTTTAATTATGGGATTGGGTATTTTTGCCTTTTTCTTCTTATTATTGTTTGCTTTTTTGGTTAATAATTCATCTGATGGTGATGATTATTTATACAAAGAAGCAAGTTGTAAGAATGTAAAAGTAATTTATGACCCTTATGGTGATGCTAGTGGTTCTACTACTAGTATGCCTATTGAAGATTACGTAAGAGTTGCTACTTATGCATATACTTCTGATTTTCCGGATACTTATAAGTCTTTGCTACATGTTTACTTTGCTGTTGCTGTTGCTCTTAGAACTGAGGCTTTGTCACATAACTGTGAAGTTACTTATCGTGATAAAGATTTGAAAAACATACAAAAAAGTATTAAAGAGAATGATGTAATTGAATATGCTTTGAAAAAAGCTAGTGGGGTTGTTTTGGTTGATGAAAATGAAGATTTTGTTAAGATGCGGGTTGCTGATTTTTGTTGGACTGGAGATAATTCTTCTCATTATTCTTTTCCAAAAGTGGCAAAGCCTTTAGAGGCTAGTTTGAGTTTTGTTAAGGATAAGATTAAAAGTTTTGTTTTGAGTGATTGCGAGTGTAATAAGTCTTCTGGGGTTATTGAAATATCTGAGGATGAGGTCGATGAAGATAAGTGCTTTACTTACTGGAGTGAAGAAGAGACTGTCACAGATGCTTTAGGTAATCAAACAGTTGATGTTACTTGGTATAAGGAGTATTTACATCAGGATGTTGAAGATGCTTTCCAAGTGTATGGGGCATATTATGAGTTTTTAGAACAGGGCTATAATTTTGAACATATTTTTTCTTTCTTTCTTAAAGAACAAGCATATTTTAGAACAATTAATTTAAAGACAATTGATTCTTTGATTTCTAAAACTCTTTCTAATGGTTCTCGTAGTTCTTATTGTAATACTTCTAGTGATGGTGCTAATTTTGCTTCTTTCTTATTTGCCTGGGAAGGAAATGAAGGGTATTGCGATAATGAAAAGAAAGTTTATTTGGCAAAAAAATTAAAAGATAATGCTCGTTTTACTATTGGCGTTGGAGTAACTGAACATGTTGTAAATACTGCTGCAAGTAAACAGTTAATTGATAGTAATGGATGGGGTTCGTATTTTAGAAAAAACAGTCAAGGACAGTATGATTTGGAACCTGGCGATTGTGTGCCTGTTACTATAATTGATGCTTTAAAGGACTCTCAAATAGAGGCGGAATATGCTGCAGCCGTTTATACTGCTAATGAAAAATATAATGCTAATTTGACTCAGTATCAAATTGATGCACTTACTGACTTGTCTTATAATAGAGGTTCAAATTATGTTGATGCGGCAGTTAAAGCATATGTAGATGGTGGATATGAAGGCCTTTGGAATGAATTAAAGGACAATTTGGGTAGTCGTTCGGCATCAGATAGTAATATTAAAAAGGCTATGCAACATAGACGTAAAGGAGAATTTGCGTTATTTGTTACTGGGGATTATTCTGATCAAGGAAAATTCTATGATCATCGAGATTTGGCTAATTATGATTATTATGATTCTGAGGGAGTTCTCTCACGAGAGGCAATGTGTTCTATGAATGTTAGTGAAAGTGATTATTTATTTCCTTTGCCTACAAGCACTACTGTTACTTGTACTTCTGTTTATGGGTATCGTTCTGCACCTACAAAGGGAGCAACTTCTAACCATCAAGGCTTGGATTTGGCGGCTTCTTCTGGTACTCCTATATATGCTTCGCGAAGTGGTGAAGTAGTGGTAGCAAGTGATGGTATTTCTGGTTATGATTCGAGTAATTCAGCTGGAAATTGGGTAAAGATTAAGCATGACGATGGTAGTTTCACGGCATATATGCATATGCTAAATGGTAGTGTTAAAGTTAAACAGGGTGATTATGTTTCTCAGGGTGATCAAATTGGAGAAGTTGGTTCTACTGGTGCTAGTACTGGTAATCACTTGCATTTTTCGGTATATGAAGCTAATGGTCAAAGTCGTGATCCATATGGTTATTTAGATTTATCTTCTGTAACTAATGAAGCTAGTTGTAAGGGAAATGGTTAGGTGAAAAAATGAAACGGAAAATTTTGCTTGTTTTTCTTTTTGGATTATTTTTATGTGGGTGTGATGCACAATATACGGCTACGGTAGATTCTAATGGTATTCACGAAAAAACTTTTTTGGTTGGCGGTAATTCTGAAAGATATCAAAGTATTAGTCTAGATGATTTTTTAAAAGGTTTTGATGAGGCAAATATTCCCCTTTATTTTAATCCTGATAATTATGATGAAGAGAATGAAAACCGTCAGGCTGGAGTTGATTATTATGAGTTTGATTATAGCGATGGTTTGATTGTTGACGGTTCTTTTAATCTTTCTGATATTTATAGGTCTAGGGCAGTTAAAATGTGTTTCGATGAATTATCTGTTCAAAGAGATGGAAATACTTATCGAATCAGCGCTATTAATGGTTGTCGAGCTTTTAAAGATTATCCTTTGTTACAGCATTTAAAAATAGATTTAGATATTAAATATGATGTTATTAGTTCTAATGCAGATTTGGTAAATGGGACTCATTATATATGGAATATAGATAAGAATAATAGTGCTGATAAGCGTATAAGTGTAGTTTTTTCAACACAAGATATTAAAAACATTAATAATGATTATGATGAAGAAAGTAATGGGCAATCTAATGAGTCTCAGTATAATTGGGCTAATGAACATCCTTTGTTACTTATTCTTATTACTTTTGCAAGTCTTTTTGTTGGTTTAGGAATTGTTCTCTTTGTTTATCGTAAAATGAGATAGTTTTTATTTAAGTTTTAGTGTATAATAGGGTTGTTGGAGGTTATTATATGAAATTTAGAGTTTCGGCTAAAGATTTTGGAATATTTATTGTTTTTTGTATTTTTCTATTGTATTTGTGTGCAATTGCAGTTTTAAATTTTACTTCATTTGCAAATGATGGAACTTTTTATGGCCTTAATCCTTTTCCTGCTTTTGGAAGAGATTATTTACTTTTAACTTTGTTCTTGTTTGGGGTAGCATTAGCTATTATATTCTCATCTGTTTCTTCTTATATTTTTGATAGAGATAAGAGTGCTAAGAATTTTTTGACTTTTGATGAAAAAGATGTGAAGGGTTATTCTAGATGGACTAAAGAAAAGGAAATGAAGAAAGAGTATGGTGTTGTCCATATTGTTAGTACTGATCAGACTGTTGAAGGGGCTGGAATACCTTTAATTAATGATGGCAAGAATTTATGGGTTGATAATAGTTATTATCATTCATTAATAATTGGTTCTACTGGTTCTGGTAAGTCTGAAAGTATTGTTAAACCTTTAGTTAATACATTGGCTAAAAAGGGAGAGTCAATGGTAATTAATGACCCAAAGGGAGAGTTATATCGTTATTGTGGTGATTATTTAAAGAGTCAAGATTATAATATTATTGTTTTAAATTTCCGTGAACCAAGTCGTGGTAATTCATGGAATCCACTTGCTATACCATATTATTATTATAAAAATGGGAATAAAGATAAAGCAATTGAGTTAATTAAGGATATTGGTAGTAATATTTTAGTTGATCCAAAGAATAAAGATCCATTCTGGGAACAAACAGCGGCAGATTATTTCTGTGCCCTTGCTCTTGGTTTGTTTGAAGATGGTAAAGAAGATGAAATAAATATTAATTCAATATTTTTGATGGATAGTGTAGGAGATCAAAGATTTGGTGGGTCTCGTTATATTAATGAATATTTTAATATGAAGGGTGAAGATACAGCCGAGTATGTTTTTGCATCTGCAACAATTAATGCTCCTGGGGAAACTAAGGGTGGTATTCAATCTACTTTTAGAAGTAAGTTACAGAAATTTGCAACACAGGAAAATTTATCTGAAATGCTTTCTTATTCTGATTTTGATATGGAGACTATTGGAGAGAAGAAGACCGCTATATTCTTAATTATTCATGATGAAAAGACAACATATCATAGTTTGCTTACAATTTTCTTAAAACAGTGCTATGAAGTATTAATTGATGTTGCTCAAAAAAGTGGTGGAAAGTTAAAGTATCGAACTAATTTTATTCTAGATGAGTTTCAGAATATGCCTCCTTTAACAGATGTAGATAGTATGGTTTCAGCGGCTCGTTCAAGAAATATTAGATTTACGTTTATTATTCAGAACTTTGCGGCTTTAAATGATGTATATGGTAAAGAAGTTGCTGAAACATTAAAGGGTAACTGTGGTAATCTTGTTTATTTAATAAGTACTGAGATGGCAGCTTTAGAGGAAATTAGTAAAATGTGTGGAGAGGTTAAGAGCAAAGAAAAAGATAAGACAGCTTCGACACCTTTAGTAACTGTTTCTGATTTACAAAAAATGAAGCTTGGGGAAGTAATTATTAAAAGACTTAGAATGAATCCGTTTAAAACAAAACTTGCGCCAGATGAAAAGATGGACTGGGGTATTGAAAGACGTGATTTTGATTATCCGGTAAGAGAAACCAGAGAACTTAAAATGTTTGATTTAAAAACTTTTGTTTCTGAAGAGAAAAGACGGAAAATGGAGAGTGAAGGGCCTGATATGATGGGTGGTGGATTTAATCCATTTATGCCACCTGGAGGAATGGGTATGAATCCTTTTATGGGATCACTTCCAACTCCTACTGAACTTCCTTCATTAAATAAACCGATAAGTAGTTTGTCTAATGAAGAAATTGATAAGATGATTGCGGATATTGATAAAAAGTTAAAAGCTCTTGATGAAGAGGAAAAAGAGGAAAATAGTAAACAGGCTCCAACACCAGAAATTGTTACAGATGATAAAACTATTGAAACACCACAAGATAAAAAAGATGAACCTATTATTCATGTTGATGAAGATTCAATAGTTAGTGATACTGGTATTTCTGATGATGAATTCTTTGATGATTTCTTTAATGAATAAAGCAAGTATTAGAGTTACTTGCTTTTTTAGGCTAATGTATAGCCATTTTACTCATTTTAGCATATATTACTTTAGGTGGGTTTATGAAAAAAATGAGATTAAGTGATTATCATTTAAATATGGGGGAGTTAATTGATTTATCTCATCCTGATGATTATGTTATGAGTGGGTTATCCTATGCTAAAAATATTCCTTATCAACATTTTATGATGTATTATGATAAATATTTAAATAAAAATAAAAAGTATTATATTATGTGTTTGAAAGGAATTCATAGTCATCGGGCATGTGCTTTATTAGAATATTTAGGATATGATGTAACACAAGTATTGAAATAAAAACATTTGTTTGATATAATTAAAAAGGTGATAATATGGAATATGTTTTATTAGGGTTATTAATAATGTTGATTATTTTAGTTATTATTCTTATTGTTTTAGTTCTAAAAAATAGTAAGGGAGATAATGAAGTTACAGAGAGACTTGGAAGGTTTGAAAATTCTATCACTAAGGAAATTGGTGATTTTAAATTTGATTTTACGAAGTATTTAAAGAATGATTTTGATAGTTTAAATGATCGAATTGAGAAAAGGCTTATGCTTATTAATGAAAAGGTTAATATGCGACTAGATGAGAATTTTGAGAAAACTAATAAAACTTTTAGTAATGTTTTAGAAAGGCTTTCGAAAATTGATGAAGCACAAAAGAAGATTGATAGTTTATCTACTGAGATTGTTTCTTTACAAAGTGTTTTAACAGATAAGAAGACCAGAGGAATTTTTGGGGAAGTTAATCTTAATTATATTTTATCTAGTGTATTTGGGGAAAATAATAATAGTATTTATGAAATCCAGGCAAAGATGCCTAATGGGTTTATTGCAGATTCAATTGTTCATGCCCCAGAGCCACTTGGTAATATTTGTATAGATTCTAAATTTCCTTTGGAAAACTATGAGAGAATGACTGATAAGAATAATACTAAAGAGCAGCGGGAAGCAGCTTTGAAACTTTTTAAAGCTGATGTTAAAAAGCATATCGATGCTATTAGTAGTAAGTATATTATTCCTGATGTTACGGCTGATCAAGCTATTATGTTTTTGCCAGCTGAAGCGATATTTGCAGAGATTCATGCATATCATTC
>CACXCK010000058.1 GCA_902766135.1 uncultured Erysipelotrichaceae bacterium | reverse complement strand
TCTTAAGTTACCAAAGTCGTCATAAGCTAGAGTATTTGTACATCCAGATGCATCTGTTCCTTTATCGATAACTGCTGTTGATGTTGGGTCTGCATCGCCTATTGTATTCTTTATAGCTGTTGCTGCTCTTCTATCTTCTTTGAAATATAGAGTACATTTTGTTCTACTGGTGGTTAAATCAGTTATTTTAGCTGTCCAATTAACATCATCCCATACAACGTTGGCAGCATTAGTACAATCAGCATGGTCAAACATATATCCTGAGTTAGAGGCCGGGGCTGTATCTGATGGTGTTTCGCCTATATAAAACGCATAATAATTATTTTCTTCAATTTTACTGTTTTCAAATGTTAAAACAGCAATTGTTATAGTCATACATAACATAATAATTATATATTTTAGTATTTTCATATTTATCACCTATTATTAATATTATATATTATATATTTCTTTTTGTAAATTAGAAAAGAGTTAAATCAAACATTATTTTATTGTTTTTTTACTTTCTTTATTTCATTTTTTTGGTCACTTAATTTTAATTTTAGATAATCATATATTATATCGTAATCTTCTTTTTTAAATGAGTTGTTACGGTAATAATCAATTTCTTTTTTTTGATAGTAAATCATAGTTTTTGCCTTTAAAAGATGAAGTAAATTGTTTTTCTAATTGTTCTGGGGTTGTGAAGTCTGTTATCTTACCACGAATATATTCTTTTTTATTATCTGGTAAATTGATGGTGACACATATGTTATATTTTTTTAAGTATCCATAAGGAAAAGCCCCTTTGTACGCATAATACTCTGGTTCAAATTTTATTGTGATGCTCTTTTCTTTATCTTCGAACCATAATATCCGATTAAATTCACTAGTAAATTGTTTATTAATGTTTTTGGGTAAACTTATGTAATTAACATATCCATGGTCTTTGCATAAAAGATTTTTATCTATATAATTACCATGTTTATTGATAAAAGAATCATCAAATACGTTCAAATAAGATTTACAATAAAGAACTGTTTTATCTATAAAATATGCTATATCAGATTTTCTTTTATATTGTTCTAAAAAATTATTAATTGATTCTATCAGAAATTGTTTGAAATTTACACTATTCTTTTCCATATTATTTTTCCTCATTTCATTTGTTATTAACGTTATATTAATAACAAATGTTTTTGTCAATATATTTCATTAAAAAAACTACTCCTTCTTGAGTAGTTTAGATTGTATTGTGTATTATAAGTATTTTTCTAATATCTTTTTTATACCTCTGTAAGGTAGATAGGCACAGTTTTTACGATTATTTTGTTTATGTATTTCATTGTATACTATAGCATCATTAAGAATACTTTCATCATATTCTTTTCCTTCAATCATTTTTTCGAAATTATCAATGTAGTCTAAGGCTTCCTTGATGGTCTTACCTATTAAATTATGAATCATAATTGAAACTGATGAGGTACTTATTGCGCATGCTTCACCATTAAAATATATATCTTCTATTGTGTTATTATTTATTTTTACATAAATATTTAGATTATCTATACATGATTCGTTATTGGTGTTTTCTTTTAGATATCCTTCCTGATCTCCATCTCTTCTATTATCAGGATGCATATAGTTTTCGAGAATTATTTCTCTTTTAGTCTCTTCATCCATTTATATCATCTCTTTCAAAATACGTTCTTTATCCTTTAATAGATCTATTACATAATCTATCTCTTCTTTAGTATTATAAAAATATAAACTCATTCTTATTGTACTAGTAACACCTACTTCACCCTTTAATATCTTCGCACAATGGTTACCAGCTCTTACACATACGTGATATTTATTTAAGTAATATGCAACATCTTGACTAAAGATATCATCTACGTTAAAGGAAATAATACCTCCATCAGCTTCTAAATTAATTATATCAATATGAGGAATACTAATTAACTTATCTATTGCATAACGTCTTAAATCACATTCATACTCTTTTATTTTATCCATACCTATTGCTTCTAAATATTTAATTGCTTCACCCAAACCAATCACTCCTGCAATATTGGGTGTTCCAGCTTCTAACCTAGCTGGTAACTCTTTCAAATATACCTCATTTGCTGAATCAAAAGACTCATTCATTCCCCCACCATATCGTACTGGTACCATACTTTCTAATAACTCTTTCTTGCCATAAAGAACTCCTACCCCAGTAGGCCCACACATCTTATGCCCAGATAGTGCCAAAAAATCTATATCCAAATCTTGAACATCCGTATCCCGATGGGGAACACTTTGAGCCCCATCCACTACCACAAAAATATTTCTTTCATGCGCATACTCGGTTATTTCTTTAATAGGCCTTTCATCGCCAATAACATTAGTGATACCAGCTAAAGAGATAACCTTTGTATTTGGGGTAATTGCCTTACTTACATTTTCCATCGTTACATAATGATTATCATCTAATTCTATATACTTAACTTTAGCACCCAACTCACGCTCTAACATAAACCAAGGTATAACATTAGAAGCATGTTCACTCTTCGTAATAAGGACTTCATCACCAGATTCCAAAAAACGCTTAAAGAAGCCAAATACTATCATATTTAATGAATCAGTTGTACCACTAGTAAATATTATCTCTTCTTTATATCTAGCATTAATAAACTTTCTAACTATTTCTCTTGCCCCTTCATACGCTTCATCAACTTTAAAAGATAAATCATAATCTCCACGATGTGCGTTAGCAGAATATTCCTGGTAATACTCTGTAATCTTATCTATCACACATTGTGGTTTCAATGTCGTTGCCCCATTATCTAAATATATTACCCCTGTTTTTAATAATGGAAAATCACTTCTATTCATCACTTACCTCCCTTCTTTTCATAGATAAAAGAAAACTATTTCTAATCATTTCTCGAGCCTTATCACTAGAAATACCTCTACTCTCTAAATAAAATAATTCTTCTTCGGAAATACTACCTACCGTCATATTATGACTAGCACTAACATCGTCTGATAAAACAATTAACTCAGGTAAACAAGTAATACTTGAAGGATATTCATTTAAATATTTTATATCTTCTAAATAAGTATTATTATGCGTGTTGTCTATTAAATACCCAGTTGCCTTTAAAAAAATCTTACAATCACTTTTTGATACAACTCGTACTTGAATCTCACTATTATTATTATCACCAACAACTTGATTAATTAAATCTATCCTGCTATCTCCTTCATTACTTATTCCTAAATGAAATAACAAATTATTATTCATTGAACTAATAATCTTAATACTACCATTAACATGAGAAGTATCAATAACACATTGAATATCTAAAACTTTACCATCATCTAAATACCAAACAGTATTAAATTCCTTAGGGATTATTATTTCTTTAATTATTTCATCTCTTTTAAAATGTAGTTCACTATCCCCTAGAGGGACTTCCAAAGTATCTATACTTTCTAAAATATCTATGACTCTCACTGATAGCTTATTCATATTCTAAATCACTATCCACTTCATTTGTCACATCATACTTTAAAAAACCATTTTGAATAATATCCTCAGCTAATAAAATATCGCCGTTTTCTTTAATATTCTTACCCAAAATCACATGAACCGAAACATCTTTAAACATCTTAATTAATTTTTCCTGATGCGTAATAAGTAATAGACTAGCCCCCGTTTCTTCTTGATATTCTCTTAAATTCTTGCCAACAAGCTTTAAAGCATCAACATCAAGACCTGAATCTATTTCATCCAATATAACTAATGATGGTTTAAGTAGCCACATTCCAAATAACTCGTTTTTCTTTCTTTCCCCGCCACTCATGCCTTCATTAATATAACGATTTAAAAAAGACTTTGGTAAATTTAATTTTTCACATATCTTATTACATTCTTTTTTAAAAGTAAAGATATCTTCTTTAATTCCCATATCTAGTAAACTAGTTCGAAGCATTTCCATATTAGTAATTCCCTCTACACTAACAGGCGATTGACTAATATAATAAATACCTTTTTTAGCTATATCAGATGGACTTAAATTAGTTATATCATCACCATTATATAATACACTACCACCGCTCATTTTATAGGCTGGATGATGCATTAAAGCCTTAACTAAACTACTCTTACCAGTTCCATTTGGTCCCATGATAACATGGGTTGTTCCATCATTTATTTCTAAATTAATTCCGTGTAATAATTCTTTGTTGCCATCACTTACATAAACACTTATATCTTGAATTTTTAACATACTCTTTCACCAGCTCTTATTTTATCAAATTTTCTGAGTTTTATAAAGAAAAATAATTCTCTACTAATAGAGAATTATTTTTATCTCTTCATCCCACCATCATTCATATTAAACATAAGTGTTGGTCCAATATATTTAGATACAATTATATCTATTTCGTTTAATTCCTCTTCATTAAACATAGCATAAATCTTACCCTTAATAGCATCATCAACCGGAACTCTAATACTCTTCGTATAACCATTACCCAAGATCCAGCCTTCCATCATAAGTTTTAGAGTTATCTCTTCTAATTGTCTTTTATTAACTGGTAAAGATACTTCTCTAAACGCCTTATATAAATAATCTTCGTTATAACTATGACTGCCTCTTGCCTCTAACTCAATAAGTATTAGTTTAACCATATCTAAAAAATGGTTACCTTCATATAGACTATATCTTCTTAATTCTAAATCATAATCTTTTTGTCTATTAAACATTTTAACAATACTTTTTTGTTCGTCCATTATCTTATTCTTATTAATATATATTTCTTCATCTTTCTTTATTAAATAATTAGAAAGAACTAAAGAATTAATAATACTTTCACTATACTTAGTTTCACTAATTTGTAATTCATCCTCTAAAAACTTTTCCCATGCTTTTCTATTAAATACTAAATTATTATGACTTACTTGATAAACCATCAAATGAAATGTAAATCCTAACACTTCAGACATATTAATTCTCTTACTCACACGAATCACCTACTATATAAAGTATATCTTTTTTTATCATCTTTTTCAAGTGATTTTATGATATACAAATAGGCCCAGTCCCATAATCAATATTTTTTTTACTATATTTTTTTAAACTATATTTGTCACTCTCTTCTAATAACTCTTTTTCTAAATTAAACATACACTATCACCATTATTAATATGTAAAAAAAAAGAAGAATATTACAATAAATCAGTATATTCTTCTTTATAAGTTACTACTTCTTCATTTCTTATAGCTTCATTAACTAACCCATCTACATCTATTTTTTCTTCATACTCCAAACATTTTTCTAGTTCTGGATGTATAACAGGATGTGTTGGTACAAATATCGTACAACAGTCTTCATAAGGCAAAATACTTGTTTCATATGTCCCTATTCTTTTAGCTATATCTATTATTTCTAACTTATCTAAACATGCAACTGGTCTTATAACAGGCATCTTTATTGTCTCATTTATAACACTCATACTCTCTAGTGTTTGACTAGCTACTTGTCCAATACTTTCTCCATTAACTATTACCTTACAATTATTTCTATAAGCAAGTTTAGCAGCAATCCTATACATCATTCTTCTCATAATAGTTACTAAATAATCTCTAGGAATATTCTTAAGTATTTCCTCTTGAACATGTGTAAAAGGAATTACATGAACCTTAATACTAGCACCATAACGAGCAATAATACTACTTAGCTTTAATACTTTATTTTTAGCTTCAACACTTGTATGTGGAGGGCTTTCAAAATAAACAGCTTCTAATTTTACGCCTCTTTTCATAGATAAATACCCTGCTACTGGCGAATCAATACCACCGGAAAGCATTAACATTCCCTTGCCTAATGTTCCAACCGGATATCCTCCAAGGCCCCTATAAGTATCAACATATAAATAGGCATGTTCCTTACGTATTTCAACATGTATAACAAGTTCCGGATTATGAACATCAACACTTATTCCATCTTTATTCTTTAATACAACGCCACCTAAATGCTTGTTAATTTCAGGACTAGTCATAAAATAGGTCTTATCGCTTCTCTGCGTCTCTACTTTAAACGTTTTAAATTCTTTTTCTTTAACTAACTTAATAAGTTCACTTTCTACATCATCCATCTTATTACTAGTAAGTTCATATCCAACCATTACTTCAAGTATTCCAAAAGTATGCCTACATACATCTATACACTTATCTAAAAAACTATCATCACATATAATAAACATTCTTCCCTTATCAAAAGTAATATTAGCATTAAATTCACTTAACTTACTCTCTAAATTCTTCTTTAAAGCCTTTAAAAACATGCCAATATTATCTTTTTTAGTATTTAACTCAGCATACTTAAGCATAATTATTTTGTTCATGACTATCCCCTCCAAAGCAATCAAATTATACTAAAAAAAGCTCTAATAAGCAAGTAAATAATCATATTATTTATTGTCTTTTAGAAGCCT
>CACXCK010000057.1 GCA_902766135.1 uncultured Erysipelotrichaceae bacterium | reverse complement strand
TTGTGTGGATCAATGTATCTTAGAAAATACCAAGATGAACCTGCAGAACCAGGCATTGTTGATGTTTCTCTTTTACCTTTTTTTCCATCAACTGTTACATTAACCCAGTCAGTGGCATTCTCTAAAGGTGAGGCTCCATTACGGCCTTGATAGTCATCTAATATAGGTAAGACAAGTGGTAATTCTTCATCTTTTAGGGCTATATCTGTTCCATCTTCAAGGTGGATGATTGGTACTGGTTCACCCCAATATCTTTGACGAGCAAAAATCCATTCACGAAGACGATAGTTAGTTTTCTCTTTTCCTACTTTTAAGTCAACTAATTTTTTAGTTATAGCAACTTTTGCTTCTTCAACAGTTAAGCCAGTGAATTCTTCACTATTAATAAGTTTACAGCCCTTTCCTAAATAATCTTGCTTTTCAAAGGCTTCTATAGATGTGTCTTTTCCTTCAATAACTTGAATCATTGGGATGTTGTATTTAATAGCATATTCATAATCTCTTTGGTCGTGGCTTGGAACAGCCATTACAGCACCTGTACCGTATGATGCTAAAACGAAATCACCTAAGTATACGGGTACTTCTTTATTATTAACAGGATTTATAGCCATTATTCCTTCTAGAATAATACCATTTTTTTCTTTATTAAGTTCAGTTCTATCAATATCAGATTTTTTAGAAGTTTCAAGACGATACTTTTCTACATCCTCCCAGTTTTTAATGCGAGGTTTTAATTCGTCAACTAAAGGATGCTCAGGAGCTAAAACCATAAATGTAATACCATAAATTGTTTCAATACATGTTGTATATATTTTAAATGAACCACCATCAACTATTTTAAATTCTACTTCAACACCTGTTGATTTACCAATCCAGTTACGTTGGATTTCTTTTGTTGATTCAGGCCAATCGATTGTATCTAACCCAGCTAGTAATTTCTCAGCGTACTTTGGAATATCAATAACCCATTGTTTCATGTTCTTACGAACCACAGGATATCCTCCACGTTCCGATTTGCCATCAATTACTTCATCATTCGATAGAACTGTTCCTAATTCTTCGCACCAATTTACTGGCATATCGATGTATTTAGCATAACCATCTTCGTATAATTTTTTAAATATCCACTGAGTCCATTTATAGTATGATGGATCTGAGGTAGATATTTCTCTATCCCAGTCATATGAAAATCCTAGACTCTTTAATTGACTCCTAAAAGTCTTAATGTTTTCTTCTGTGAATATTGCTGGGTGGTTTCCGGTAGAAATTGCGTATTGCTCTGCAGGAAGCCCAAATGAATCGTATCCTATTGGGTGTAAAACATTATAGCCTTGCATTCTTTTCATACGGCATACAACATCAGTTGCTGTATAACCTTCTGGATGTCCTGCATGAAGTCCTACGCCTGATGGATAAGGAAACATGTCTAGAGCATAAAACTTTGGCTTGCTATAATCTTTAGTATCTGTTTTAAATGTTTTATGGCTTTCCCAATAATTTTGCCATTTTTTTTCTATTTCTTGTCTTGTCATTATTTTTTCCTTCTTTCTAATTTTTTTGCGATATGTCTTCCATATATTTCATATATTGAATAAATGAGGGCTACAACGAGAACAAAGCCGACACATAATTGCCATATAAAATCAATTGGTAATAAATTAATAAAGACCCAGGTAAAAATGATTATAAACGTATTCATTAAAACAATTGGCATAACCATTTTTTCAATATCTTCTTTTTTCAGTTTCAGGCCAAATCTAGCAATTAGATATTCTATCTCCACTAGCCCCTTTTTATTTTTTTTGTTCTTTCTATAATAAAAGAAATATAATATTAAAAATACGACAACATAACCTACGATAAATTCTATTAGGCTTTGCAAAATAATATTATCCATCTAACCCTCCAATTAAAAAAGATGATACCCAAAGGAGTCTAGTTATAGACGGTACCATCCTTAATTTAACTTAATCTTGATAAGGAAGAATTCTCCCATAAACTCCAAAAGCAAGTTCATATAAGCTTTTTGTTTTGTTCCACCAAGTCAAAACTCTCTATAAAAAAGGATTATATTACTACTCTTTTTTCAACGTCTAAAATAATTCTATCAAATTCTCGCAAATATGCAAGTGTTTTATTTCTTAATTAAGAATCTTTCTAATTTCAAGTCTTTAACTGAATCATAATTAATGCTTCTTAGTATTTCTTGATTTAGAACTAATCTAATATTTGGTTTTCCTTTTTTTAAAAGCGAATTAGTCGTTCCTTTAGGAATTAAAATATTCTTATTAATTAAAGGTATTACTTGTTCTTCATAGATATTGTATGGCCTTTTTCTTTTGTTATAGACATTATAAATGAAGGCTAAATCTTTAACTGTTAATTCGCTACCTTTAGAATGAAGTAAGTATTCTAGCATTTGCCTTTCTTCTAATGATAATTCACTATTAATAAATTTACTGATAGTTAGTAAAAAGTTTTCTTCTTCTAGAGAATATAAAACATTAGTTAGCATAAATTTTAGGAAGAGGGTAATATTACCACTCTCTCTGGTCTTGATAATATTGTCTATGTATTCTCTTCTTTTAAATGATATAGCACGATTCATAATGACAAACGGATAGCTTTTATTCTTAATTAAATACCAGATAGCAGTCGTTCTACTAGTACGTCCATTAACATCAAAGTATGGATGAATATAGACAAAGAAATAGTGAATTATTTGAGCTTTAATAAAGGTATCTATTTTGTTATCATTATTGTTTTCATTAATGTATGATAAAAGCATATCCATGTAGATTTCTACTTCATTTGGAGATATTCCCATGTATGGATCTTTATCTAATCTAGCTTTGGAGAATATGTAGACGTCTTCAGCACGATAGTATGGACCCATATGAGTTATATCATAGGAAGATAGTAAATCTTTACTTAGCAAAGCATATAATTCTTTTAATGTTTCTTTATTTATTTCTTTTTCTTTTAGAATATAACGGTAACCACGATATAGATTTAGAATTCTTTTTTCTTCTTCTAAAGTTTCCTTTCTTCTTTGATGTTTAATTACTTCTTCAATAATTGATAAGTCATCGGTAATGCCTTCAATCAAATTATTTGTTTTAATCTCTTGATTTTTAAGCATTTTTTTAGCAAATTTTAAAGTATTTATTTCTTTTTCTTCTTCAATATATGAAGCTAATGTTTCTTTGTATGCCTCTAGATATGAAGCATTATAACAAAGCGAACCATGATTCTTAGTTTTTAGAGGTAAATAGTTATACATTTTTCTTCCTTTTTAAAGTTAGGGCGCTTTCTATTTTAGCATCTTCATAGTAAGCTATGTTAAACACTTCACTACTGCCAAATAAACTATTTAAATATGAGTTGTCATAAACAATTTGGTCTATATCACAGTTAATAACTTTTGTTTCAAAGTGGTCACT
>CACXCK010000056.1 GCA_902766135.1 uncultured Erysipelotrichaceae bacterium | reverse complement strand
AGTAGTCTTGGATATTATGAAGTTCAGTCAGCCCTAATACCTATTATTACCCTAAAAAGTAATCTTCAATTTAAAACCGGAAATGGATCTTTAGCTAATCCATATTCTATATAACAAAAAAAGAATTTATAGATTTTTAATCACATCTATAAATTCTTTTTCTTTTTCCTTTAAAACTTCATGAGTAGTAGCTTCAAATCGAAGTGTTAAATTAGGTCCTGTATTGCTAGCCCTAATTAATGCCCAAGCGTCTTTAAAATTAACTCTAACACCATCTATATCTAAATAATCATAATCTTTAAGTTTTACATAATCTTTCACTTTTTCTACAACTAAGAACTTCTTATCATTTGGACAAGGTATTTTTATTTCCGGTGTGGAGTAGTAGTTGGTAACCCCATCAAGTAGTTCAGTGAAAGATTTATTTGTTTTTGATAAAATCTCAATTAATCTTAGTCCTGCATAAATTGCACTACAAACTTCTGGCCCTCGGTCATTAAAGAAGATATGCCCAGATAACTCGCCACCAAGGGGGATATGATTTAATTTAGTAGCACTCTCGGTAAAAGAGGTTCCTGTTCTACTCATAAAACATTTAGCATCAAGTCTTTCAATTTCATCAGTTAATGATTTAGAACACTTTACATCGCATAAAAAAGTTTTGTTAGTAACACTTTTTATCATATCTCTAATAGCTACAATCATCATCTTATCAGCCATTACGAAATTTGCATTATTATCAACTATGCCAATTCGATCACCATCACCATCAAAGCCAATTCCTATGTCAGCATTAACTTCTAAAACTTTATTCTTTAACATCACCATATTATCTTCAACAGCAGGGTCTGGATGATGATTTGGAAACGTTCCATCAGATACATCGCATATGTAGTAGGGAATAATACCAGGAAATTCTTGCATTACATCCTTTATTATAGTTGACGTAACACCATTACCCATATCGAAGACAGCTTTTACTTTTCTACTTCCTAAACTAATGTTTTCTTTTAAATAACTAATATAAGCATCACGTATATCACGTTGTTCCAAAATTCCTTTTCCTACTCTAAAATTTCCTTTTAAAGTATAATCTTTAAATTCTTCAATCATTTCTCCACGCGCATTAGCATACATATCAAAAGAAAACTTAAACCCATTATCATCTTTAGGATTATGAGAGGCTGTAACCATTATTCCAAAAGTATTTTCAACATACCTAGTATAATAATGCATTGGTGTTGTAATTTCACCATAATCAATTACATTAATACCAGTTGCCAATAAGCCCTCAATTAAACTCTTTGTAAGACTTGGACTAGATAATCTATTATCACGCCCAACAACACACTTTTTCTTACCATAGTATTCTTGAATATAACTGCCATAGCTTTTACCAATAATATTTGCTACATCTTCATTAATATCTATTGGATAGCTACCGCGAATATCATATGCTTTAAATATTTCTGTATTCATTCTATCAACCTCTTTATTATATATATAATTGTATCAAATAATAGAAAATAGTGTAAAGTTTTTTCGCAATTATTTGACATTAGAGCTTATTTTATATATTCTTAATTTAGGAGATGATAGTATGAGCGAAAGAGAAAGAAGAATTATTGAAAAAAGTCGTAAAAGTCATAAACACAAAGGAACACGTCAAGTAGCCTTTAGCACTCTTGTAATATCAGTTGGTATCTCTGCATTCCTAAGCTTTAATTTAGGTAAAGTAGTCGGTGCTGCCAAACCAGATAATACAGCAACTGAGTATGAAATGACTGATTCAGAACGTGATTCCCTTAAACAATACGAAGAATTATTAGAAAGAGAGGAACGTGAAAAAAGCTACCAGGAAGGCCTTGAAGAAAAAGCTAAAGAAAATGAACAAATAGAACAAGAACAACAAAGAATGGAACAATATGAAGAAATGTTAAGAAAACAACAAGAAGAAGAATTTATGCGTCATCAAGAAGATATTTCACGTGGTAGAGGAGAGTTATAATGGATAATAAAATGATTACTGAATTTACTCTAGAAGATGGTACGTCTTACCAAGTACTTCAAGAAGAAGAATATCTAGGTCATACATATCTTTATATGGTCAATAAAGATGATGGTGAAGACGTCATGATCCAAGAGTATAAAAACGATGAACTTCTAGGTGTCCCTGATGATATTACAATTAAATTAATTGAATTATTTCAAAATAAACATAAGAATTAGTTATTAATTCTTTTTTTTTGCATATCTTTTCTATGAAAGGATGATGTTATGAATAATATAATACCATTTACTAAAGAACTAGATTTTCATACCAAAGTAAACGAAATATTAAGTATATCTTTAGAAAGAGAATACAAAATAGAAAATGATTCTATAAATGGTAATCTTTTAATTACAGGAGACTATAAGACTCACGAAGTAAGTGCAAACGAAATACCTTTTTCTTTTAAAATACCTTTTACCATTGAACTAACTGATAACATAGATAAAGAAGCAATTTCTTTAGAAATAAATGATTTCTCATACGATATTAAAGATGATAGTAAAATAGTAGTCCACATAGAGCTTTCCTTTAACGCTCCTACTTTACCAAAAGAAGAAAGAATTGATGTGGACTTTATCCCCGTTCCCGAAGAAGAGCCAATAGAAGAAAAAGAAGAAATTCCTCATAAAGAAGAAATTACTCATAAAGAAGAAATAAGCATTCAAAAAGACGAAGAATTTGTAAGTTATGAGGTCCACACAATAAAGAATGATGAAACAATCGACCTAATATGTTCGATTTATAATACTGATAAATCAGAACTCGCAGAATACAACGACCTAACAAATATAACTCCGGGCATGAAAATAATAATCCCAGCTAAAGATGAATAATCGAAGCATTGAAATAATTAAAAGTATTTATAAACCTTATCGTTATACCATTCTTAAAAATGCACACATTCTAGAATCAACAAGCGGTAATATTGTTATCAAAGAGAAAAAAAGAAACATGAAAGAATTATATAACTATTTAAGCAGTAAAGGAATAACAAATTACCCACAATTAATAGATGATTCACGAGAAGGAATAGACTTATACAAATATATTGAAGATATTCCTATGCCTAATGAAGAAAAGGCTCTAGAATTAACAAGACTAATAGCATCTTTACACAGTCGTACAACATACTACAAACAAGTAACAGAAGATGACTATAAAAAGATTTATGAAATAATAAAAGAGCATATAAACTATTTAAAATATTTTCTAAATTATCACTACGAAGAATGTTTTAAAGAAATATATCCATCCCCAAGTAGTAGTTGCTTTTTAAATAACTTCTATAAAGCAAGTGCCGCCCTAAACTTTAGTGAAGATAAGCTAGAATCATGGTACAATAAAGTAAAAGATAAAACTAGTGAACGTCTTTGCCAAATCCATCACCATGTTTCCCTAGAACACTTTTTTCATAGCGATAAAGACTACTTACTAAGTTGGGAAGAAAGTACTAAAGATAGTCCTGTTATTGATATGATAGAATTCTATAAAAGAGAATGCTTTTCATGTGACTTTTCAATTCTCCTTAAAGAATACTTTAGTATTTGTCCATGGAGTCCGGAAGAAAAAGATTTATTCTTTATCTGTATTTCCATTCCAGATGAATTTGCGTGGAAAGGTAGTGAATTTACTATTGTCTTAAAAGTAGAAAAATTCTTTGATTATATCTTTAAAACAGAAACTTTAACACGGCCATATTATACTATAGATGAGAAAGAAAAGAACTAATATTTCAACGAGCAAAATAAAAATATTAAATCTAAATGGTAAGAAGAAAGTAAGTATTAATTGATAGAATATTAAGACAGAAATAGCAAGTATTAGAATAACTTTAAAAAAAGGATTTCTCCTAGGTCTCATATTTAATCACCTATCATATAATATGATTATTTTCTTTTAATTGTGTAAAATCATATTGACAAACCATTTCTTTTTTCCTATAATTAATACATAAAGAATAGGAGAGATAAGTATGAATAATAACAAGAAAGGTTTTACATTAATTGAGTTACTTGCCGTAATCGTTGTCTTAGCAATATTAATGCTAACTGCAGGAACAAGTGTATTTAATTTAATTGCTGATGCTCGTAAGAATAACTTTAGAAATGAGTTCCTAAGTTTACTAGAAGCAGGTGCCCTACAAGCTCAAATGGACATGATGAATACTGGTACTTTAGGTGGAAGAGGAGCAACAGGTACACAATCTAAATGCTACTCAATAACATGCTCATCAACTGGCGCAAGTGGCGGTGATTTGGCCACTCGTTGGGACAACAAAGGCTGCTATAATGGTAGCGTTAAAGTAGTTGATGATGGAACTGGTACACTAGAAGTTACTGGCTGGCTACAAAGCTCACAATATAAAATAGTTGGCCAAAAATCAGATGTTCAAACTTCAGCTGTTGAAGAAGGTTCAGACTCAAAAATAACTACATGTGGAGCATAATCTGTGATAATTCACAGATTTTTTTATGCATAAAAACTTTTAATCACTTCATATTAAAGATGGGTGATTATATGAATATAGATGAATATGCCAAGTTAGTAAAAGAATATACCCCTAAAGAGAATAGAGCTAAACATTTCTTTTGGGCTTTTTTTATTGGGGGATTAGTAGGTGTGTTTGCTGAATTCTTAATTCATTGTTTTGTAAATTGTTTTGGTATGAGTGTAACTGATGCAGGATCCTACACTTGCCTAAGTGTTATCTTCCTTGCAAGTTTATTTACATCACTAGGTTTCTTTGATGACTGGGTTTCCTTTGCAAAGGCAGGTCTTTTTATTCCAACTACTGGTTTTGCCCATGCTATGACAAGTGCCGCCCTTGACTACAAACATGATGGCTTCATAAGTGGCCTTGGCTCGTGTATCTTTAGACTTGCTGGCAGTGTCATTCTTTATGGCGTATTGGGAGCCTTATTTTTTTCAGTGCTAGGAGTCTTAATCTATGGCTAGCAAAATACTAAATAACATTTATATTAAAGACTATTATAGTCTAGCAGGACCAGTTGAAAAAAGTGGGCCTCTTACTTATGATTTAGTTTTGGATGATTATTATTTTCATGAAAAAACATTTGAAAGTGCCGAGGTTAAAATGCAAAGAACAACCACCGAAAGTATCTTAAGAAGAAATAATCTAGAAGATAAGCAAGTATCTTTGTTAGTCGCAGGCGACTTATCAAATCAAATAAGCGTCTCATGTTATGCCGCAAGATACTTTAACATTCCATTTTTAGGCATATATTCAGCTTGCGCGTCATTCCCAGAATCATTAATAGTTAGTTCAATGTTTTTAGAAAGTACAAAGAGTAAATATGCCATTAGTACTATTTCATCCCATAATTTGCATGCTGAGAAACAATTTCGGTATCCAATAGAATATGGTGTCCCAAGACCAGTAACGCAAACATTTACAGCAACTGGTTCCATCTCAAGTCTAATAACCAACGTCAAAAGTCCTATAAGAATCGAAAGTTATACCATTGGTAAGGCCATCGATTTAAATATTAAAGATGCATCTCACATGGGGGCTGTGATGGCTCCAGCTGCTGCAGATACACTAATGAAACATTTAAGTGAACTAAATAGAACTATTGATTATTATGATGTAGTAATAACAGGAGACTTAGGTTGTATAGGCTCTAAAATCTTTAAAGAATATATCAAAAGAGCCTATAATATTAAACTTAATAAGTATTTTGATGCCGGTTGTGAATTATATTTAAAAAGTCAAAAAGATACGTTATCGGGCGCTAGTGGGCCTGTAGCTTTACCTCTGTTTCTTTTTAATAAAATAATTAAAGAAAAAAAATATAAGAATATTCTTCTTTTAGGTACTGGGTCCTTACATAATCCATTCTTTGTTAATCAAAAGAAGAGTATCCCGGCAATCAGTCACGCTATTTCTTTGGAGGTGAACCATGAACTTCATTAACTCGTTTCTTGTGGCAGGCTTATTCTGTCTTCTAGCTGAAGTAATTAGAGAATATACAAGACTAACACCAGGGCATATGACCAGCTTATTTACTATTATAGGTTCATTTCTATCTTTTATAGGAATTTATCCAATACTTCTAGATTTTGGCCGTGGTGGATCTTCTATTCTAATTTGTAACTTTGGGGCTTCACTATATAAAGGTGCAATTGAAGGATACTATAATTATGGCTTTATTGGTCTATTTCAAGAAATGCTCTCTTATAGTGGAGTAGCCTTAACAAGTGCTATTGTAATATCATTTTTATGTGCCTTATTTTTTAAACCTAAAAATTAATAAAGGTCTTTCTATTTTTTATCTTTTTTGGTATACTTATATTATATTAGGTGATGCGTGTGAAAAAAAGAAAAGAGCCGGTTGTATTAAACCAAACAGAATTAATTCCTACCAACATAGGTAAATTAAACAATAAACAAGGTAGTCCGTTTGTTGTAATATTTATCATAGCTATTTTTGTAGTAGGTATTTTTTCATTAGATTATATTGTTAATTGGCTAAACCCAGAAACTGAAGTTAGGCCATACATACCAACACCAACACCTAGCGATACTCCAAGTACTCCAGATAATCCAGAAGATACTGAAGATAATAAAAAATATGAAATTACTAGCGATTTAGCCGTTGTTGTTGGAACGAATACCTTTAATAGTTTCAATATTGACACGTCTTTAAATAGAATAACATTTAATGCTGTTACCCAAGGTACTTCATCACTTTTAAGTAATCATAATTATTATTTAGAATTATATAGTTCATCTGATATCTTACTTCAAAGAATAAAACTTCCAAACGATAGTTTCGTTGATATTAAAAATTTTAGTTACGATATTACTAAAGCGCTATCATCTGGCCAAATAGTTAAATTATCAATTCTAGAAATAAAAGACGAAGATTACACTAGTATAACTTTAAAGAATAAAGTTAATGATTTAGATGTTCTAACATGTACTTTAAATAATCAAAAAATAGAATACCAGTTTACTAGTGAAAACAATATATATTCATTAAATACTATTATCGTAAATCATCAAGTATTTGAAACAGATACAAACTACGATGAACTATTAGATAATTATGAAGTGATGAAAGAAAACATTAATGCGGAATCAGGCATAACAATGAATCTAAATCCATCTAGAGGCGGTTTCGAAGCAGTTATAAATATTAGTCTTAATGATATAAATGATAACACATATCAAAAAACATTCAAAGATTTAATATATTATAAGAAAGGTACTGAAGCCAAGAAAATAGCTTTTGAACTTAATTCTTCTGGCTATACTTGCCAATAATCATTAATTCTATGGGTTACACCATAGACTTTTTTTTTAAAATCTAGTAAAATAAGTAAGGGAGTAGAGATAATGAATTACGAAGTACAATTAGATAATTTTAATGGCCCAATGGATCTTTTACTCCATCTAGTAAAAGAAACTAAACTTGATATATATGAAATTAAAATGCAAGATATCATTGAAGGCTATTTAACACATATAAAAAACATGCAATCACTAAACATTGATATTGGTAGTGAGTTTTTAGTCATGGCTTCTAATCTTGTTCATTTAAAAAGCAAGATGTTAATCGGTGCTTCAGAAGAGAATGATTCAACCGAAGAAAATGAAATTACGAGCGAAGAAGATTTGCGTAGTAGAATCATTGAATACGAACGCATCAAAAAAGTTACTGAAGAATTAAAAGCTCTTGAAAGTAAACGAAGTGAAATATATACTAAATTGCCAGAAAGCTTATCTAATTATCAAGAAGAATTAAAACTCTTTAATGACGATGGTTTAAGTACCAGTGATTTAATAAAAGCTTTAAATGATATTGAAAAAAGACGTCACTATTTAGAACCTGTTGAAACTAAAATTACCAGACGTGAATTAAGCGTTCATGAAAGAACAAACTATATTCGCAACATTCTAAAAGAAAAGAAAAAATGCAATTTCTATGAACTTTTTGAATATGGAACAAAAGAGTATATAATAGTCACATTCCTAGCTATCTTAGAAATGTGTCGTGCAAAAGAAATAAAACTAAATCAAGAAAGTAATTTTGATTCATTATTAGTGGAGGCATTATGAATAAAGAAGGTATTCTAGAAGGTTTATTATTTGTTGTTGGCGATGAAGGTATAACCCTTGAACAAATAGTTAAAATATTAGATATAGATATGAACGAAGCTAAAGAACTTCTTCTTAAACTAAAAAAGAGTTATGAAAGTGATAGTCGCGGTTTAAGAATCCATTTTTTAGGTGAAACATTTAAACTTACAACTAAAGAAGAACACAAGAGTTATTATCAGAAACTAATAACTAATGAAGGAAGTACTAGTCTAAGTCCGCAAGCTTTAGAAGTATTAGCAGTAGTTGCATATAACGAACCAATAACAAGAGCAGAAATAGATGAGATAAGAGGTATATCATCAGACTATACACTTCGTAAATTGCTAGCCAAAGGTTTTATTAAAGAATCAGGAAGAAGTACTATGCCAGGACACCCAATTCTTTATAAAACAACTCATGAGTTTTTAGATTATTTTGGCTTAGCAACCATTAATGACTTACCACCACTTGAAAAAAAAGATAATTTAAGTGAAGAAACAGAATTGTTTACTTCTATATACAAAGAGAATGAAAGCGAGTAATTGCTTTTTTTTAATTATATGTAACTTTTTTTCTTTTTAAAGTACTATATAGGTGTAAGATATCTTATATGAGGAGTTGTTGAAGTGAAGAAGAAAATCATGAACGATTATATAGTAAACAATAAATTAGACTTGGATTTAGTAATTGACGACTATACTCCCTATATTACAAAAGTTATTAATAATATGGTTGGCAACAATTTAACTAGAGAAGATAAAGAAGAAATAATTATAGATACTTTTTTTGAATTATGGAAAAACTTCAATAATAACAAACAAATTAATACTTTAGATGCTTATTTAGCGGGAATAGCACGTAATATAACTAAAAACAAATTAAAACAGAATAATGTATCAGTTAATATAGAAGATATTGAAATGTTAGCAAAGTATTCTTGTTATGATAATGAGTTTGATAATAGCCAAATTAATATCTTATTAAAGAGTATTAAAAAGTTAGATGAAACAAGCAAGCAGATTATAAATCTCTATTATTATTCATCTAAACCAATTAAAGAGATTGCAAGTATTATGAATATGAGCGAAACAAATATTAAAATAAGATTATTTAGAATAAGAAAAAAGTTAAATAAGGAAATAGAAAGAGGAGAGTGTTATGAATAATGATATAAAAAATAATGTTAAATATAAAATAAGTATGTACAAATACATTGAAGAAAAAAAGAGTAAGAAAAAAGAATTTAAGTATAAAAAATTAGCCTATACATGCGGTTTAATACTACTAATAATGACTTCAGGTGTAAGTGCTAAAAATATAATTAATTACTTTGGTCTTAATGCTTCAAAAGGAGTAAATAAAGCTGTCAGTAATAATTACTTAGAAATAGTTAATACTGACTATCAAGATTTAACTGATAATATAGCTATTAAAATTAAGAGTTATTTAATTGATAATTATAACCTAGCAATAAACTTTGAATTAAATAATAAAATAAATAATCATATTCGTTTTAATGACTTAATTATTCGGGATGAAAATGGAAATACTATATTTGATTCAAGTATTAATAATCTATCAAATGCGGTAAATATTGAGGATAATATAGTTCATTTAAATATTTATGCGGAGAATATCCCGCCTGTTAAAACGCTAAACGTTAGTCTAAGCAATATAACTATAAATAATAAGAATACCATAGGAAATACTATTTCATTTACCCTAAATGTCCCAGAACAAATGCAAAAAAGAAAAACAATCAATTATTATGCTATATCTAGTAACATTTCTAATGCTCACTTTGAAGAGGCAAGTCTTAGTAATACAGCTCTAAAAATAAAGTTTAGTAATGGTACGGATAATTACGAACTACTAAATAATAGTAAAAATATTTGGGATATACCCAAAAATAATAATGTCTACATTGAGTTAAACGATGGCACCAAAATAGACCTGTCTTCTCGTAGTGACATAGGTGGAGTATCAATTAATAAGAATCAAATTTCCTTTACATACATTTTTAATCTAACTAAGTTTGATAATTCTGATGAGTTTAAAGTCCATATTATTGATGAAAATGATGACATGATAATTAACTACAAAAGAGTTCAGTAAAAGAACTCTTTTTCTATGCCATATTAAAAAAAGAATCTCTCTAAAGATTCTTTATAATTCTCATGGTGCTTCAGGTGGGACTCGGACCCACACGATATTGCTATCACTGGATTTTGAGTCCAGCGCGTCTACCAATTCCGCCACTGAAGCGAAGTACGATAGTAGTATATCAAATTATTTATTCTTTGACTAGTCTTTTTTAAAAAATCATGATATATTAAAAGAGGTGAAATAAAATGAGTAAAGTTAAGTATCTCATTCGTTGTATATTTAATCTAAATTTTAAGAACATGTTTCATATTGCCAAAATGGTAAGCCAAAAAAGTAAGAAACCATACTTTGTAATTCTCTTTGACATGGCCTACTGTGGTCTTGTTTATGGAGCAGGTTACTATGACTACCAAGAATTTGAATTCTACTTACTAAATAGAAAAGAAAGAAAAACATACCTAACAAGAGTTAAAAATAATAATCTCATAAAAAAATATAATAACAAAGAATATTTCTATATTTTAGATGATAAATCTACGTTTAATGAAAAATTTAATAAATATCTTAAAAGAGAATATCTGGTTGTAAAAGACTTTGAAGAATTTAGTGTATTCTTTAAAAAGCATAAAGAAATAATTGCTAAGCCATTAGATGGTGAAGGTGGTAAAGGAATAGATAAATATATCTATAAGAATAATTCTAAAGAAGTTTATAACGAAATCACTAGTAAGAAACAAACATTAGTTGAAGAATGTATTCATCAGCACAAAGAAATGGCAAAACTTTATGACAAATCAGTTAACACCCTTCGTCTATTTACATTCTTAAGTGATGAAGGAGAATCTCACGTCGTAAATCAAATATTAAAAATTGGTAATGGCGGTGTTACTGATAATTTTAGTAGTGGGAGTATGTATACATTTTTAAGCGATGAAGGGGTAGTTCTTACACCCGCTATTGATCAAAATGACTCTGTATTTGAAATTCATCCTCTAAGTAAAGAAAAAATAGTTGGCTTTAAAGTACCGTTATATGAGGAAGCTAAAAGAATCGTAAATGAAGCAGCCAAACTAATACCAGAAGTGAGATACATTGGTTGGGATGTTGCCATCACTAATGATGGTCCAGCCATAATAGAAGGTAATTCATTTCCTGGAGTATTCCAAATGAAACCAAGTCTCAAAAGAAATATGGGCTTAATTCCTAAATATAAAAAATATCATATTGAATAAAGGTGTACAGTATGAAAAAAGTATTAATAATAATTAGTGTTATACTATTAATCACTATAGCTAGTTTATTTGGTTATATTATCTACAAAGATAATAATAGTTTTAGCATTAAAACAATTAAGTTTTTAGAATATAACGCTGAAGCACAAGAAATTAAAATAAGTATTGAAAAAAATGAGCAATCATTCTTCAATAGTTTTACATGCCACGCAAAAAGTGAAAACCATGAATTTCAAGTTGATGGTAAAGATAATACTTGCATTATCGCTCTGCCAACTCACGAAGACTACGAAATATATCTTGAAAATGAGCATGCCAAAACATCATCTCTATCACTTGCTGACTATATTGAAAATAATCTGAATTTTTCATTTGATGAAGAAGAAATATACTTAATAGTCGGAGAGGATTATACTTTTTCTTATCATGATGAATATGCTTTTGAAAAGCCCAATTACATCTTCATTAGTAGTAACGAAAGTGTTGCAAAAGTTGAGAATAATACGATCAAGGCCTTAAAAAGTGGCGAAACTAGTATAAGTATTGCCGGTGTAGCCGAATCATTAAAAGTAATCGTTACAGATTTAGTTCACATGCCAGTTTTTGAAGGTCAAAATAAACCTCGTCTAACTTGTCATGCATATACTGAAGAAGAAGCTATGTTACTTGATAAATTACTTGCTTTTCAGATTTCTAAAGCGGGTGACAAAACTAGAGCAGGCGCAGTTGCGGCAGCAAGATTTTTAACATTAGAGCTTCCATATCGTGTGCCATACTTTTATGAAAACGGACGACTTGATCCTAAAACAGCAGTTCATATTGTCGATGGAGAAGGGCGTTATTACAAGAAAGGACTTTATCTATCAGACAACAAATTTGAGAGTATCACTTCAACATGGAAAGGACCAGCCATCTGGGGGTGTCCTCTTATGAACTTAGAAGAAGATGAAGAATCAGGCTACTATCCAGGCCAAATGCGAGGCAATGGTCTTGATTGCTCGGGATTCGTATCTTGGACACTAGTTAACGGCGGTTTTGATCCAGGCGATGTTGGAGCAGGTGAAAACGAAGAAATATATCAACTAACAGATACGGGAGAATGGACTAAGCTTACAAAAGAATTAATTAATTCCGGTAAAATAAAAGTTGGTGATTTATTTAATTATTGGGGCCATATTTCTATTTTAATTGGGATGGATAATGACTACTTCTATATCGCAGAGTCTCTACAATACCATTGGTTTGATGGCGCTACTGTAAAAAAATATGCTAAATCAAACGTTACAAATACCTTTGATTATGTCGTCTTAATGGACAGTTTCTACAAAGAAGATGGAAACTTAACAGATATGTGGTGATACTATGATAATTGGAAGTCATGTTTCATTTTCTAAAGAAGAGCTTCTAGGCTCAGCTAAAGAAGCAGTAGAATATGGAGCTAATACATTTATGATTTATACCGGGGCTCCCCAAAATACTATTCGTAAAGAAATATCGAGTGACTTAACTAGGAAAGCTCATGAGTACATGAAAAACAATGGTATTGATATCCAAAATGTTATCGCCCATGCTCCGTACATCGTGAATCTTGCTAATAAAGAAAATTTGGATAAATGGCATTTCGGTATAGATTTTATTACAAATGAATGCCACCGCTGTGAAACGCTTGGCATAAAATATCTTGTTCTTCACCCAGGAAGCGCTGTAAATCATACCAAGGAAGAAGCATTGAATAACATTAAAGAAGCCTTAAAAATCATCTTAGAAGATAACTCTAAAACGACAATTCTTTTAGAAACGATGGCTTTAAAAGGTACTGAGGTTGGTTCCTTAGAAGATTTAAAGTTTCTCCTAGACTTAAATAGTGAAAGACTAGGTGTATGTTTAGATACGTGTCATTTAAATGACGCTGGATACAATCTTAGTAACTATGATGAACTTATATCAATTATAAAAGAAACTATCGGTTTAGAGCGTGTTCATTGCATTCACTTAAATGACAGTAAAAACACTTGTGGTTCTCATAAAGACCGTCATGAAAACCTAGGATATGGTACAATCGGCTATGATAATATATTAAAAATAGCAACCAAAGAAGAGTTTAAAAGTATTCCTAAAATATTAGAAACACCATACATAATAAATACCAAGACACAAAAAAAAGAATACCCTCCATATAAATTTGAAATAGAGGGCTTAAAAAACAAAGAATTTGTAGAAAATTTAGCTTCTAAAGTTTCCGATTATTTCAATAAATAACCATATTTTTGATAATAATAAGTTACTAATTTTTCTAACTTTTTAAAGTTTTCTTCACTAAAATGACTTTTATACAAATAAAGCTGTAATGAATTGGGATTAGTTAATATCTGTTCCCAATTTTTTTTGACAAAATGATAAGTAAAATCTAATTCATCATCACTAAATGTAATATTATTCTTTAAAGCAAAACTTCTAACATCTTCTTCCTTTAAATTAACCATATATCTATTAATTAAATCATGCACTTAAATCACCTAATAAAATGTATGAAAGATTAAAAAAAAATAATACTAATATTAGGTGAAAAAAGTGAAAATTAAACTACTAATATTAACATGTTTTATTATTTTTGGTATTCAATTATATCATCTGAACTACGAAATGCACGATTATTATAAAATGCTATATAAAGAAAAAACAGAACGTTATGTTTATGGTGCATCCGCAAGAAGAGGGAGAATTCTAGACCGTAACGGTAATGTTTTAGTGGATAATCAAACGATTTATAACGTATCATACCATGAACCTCTAAATATTACTGTTAATGAAAAAGTAACTATTGCCTCTCTTTTAACCCCATATCTTAGTGATGTAACAGTTTCTACAAAGGATAAAAAAAACTATTACTTAGCAACTCACAATAACGGGAACGACCTAATAACTAAAGAAGAGTGGGAAGAATACGAAAAAAGAAATCTCACCATCGAAAATATAAGTCAAAAAAAATGGGATAGAATAACTAATGAAGACATAGAATATCCAAAAGAAGAAGAAAAAATAATATACCTTTTTTCAAAAATGAATGATGGTTATATCTTTGAAGATAAAATACTTCTAAATGACATATCAGATGAAGCCAAAACAGAAATAGAAAGTATGCATCTTTCGCCCATTCAAATTACAACAAGTTGGAAAAGAACATATAATTATGAAGATACACTAAGAAGTATTCTAGGTGGCGTCGGCCCAATACCTAAAGAAAATTTAGACTATTATTTAAAATCAGGATACAAGATGAATGATATAATAGGTATAAGTGGTCTAGAATCATACTATGAGGATACTTTAAAGGGAGAAAAAGCCTTATATATGATTAATTCAGATAATTCCTTAACTCTTCTAGAAGAGGAAAAACAAGGTGATGATATAACACTAAATATAGACATTAACATTCAATTAGAACTAGATAAAATTTTAAAAGAAGAAATTATTTTATCCAAAAATAGGCGTAGTAGTAAATATTTCCGAGACTCTTTTGGTATTATAGGGGACCCCAGTAATGGTGCTATATTAGCAATAAGTGGGATTAGGCTAATGGACAATGGCACAACTTCTGATATAAGCATATTATCCCTTACTAATTCATATACAATGGGAAGTGTTGTGAAAGGAGCAAGTCACACCGTTGGATATCTAACAAATTCTATTGAAGTAGGGAAAAAAATTAAAGATAGCTGTGTAAAGCTTTGGAGTGAACCATCCAAATGCTCATACAAATACTTGGGCTATATTGATGATATAACATCTCTAAAAACATCTAGTAACTACTATCAATTTCTAACTGCTATTAAAAGCACGGGCAACAATTATAAATATAATATGCATTTTGATGTCACAGAAGAGAATTTTAATACTTATCGCAATATCTTTGCCGGCTATGGTTTAGGCGTCAAAACAGGCATTGACTACCCAAATGAACAAACAGGAATGAAAGGGACTAAAATAGCCGGGGACTTACTCTTAAACTTTGCTATTGGTCAGTACGACACTTACACGCCAATTAGCCTTTTACAATACATTAATACCATTGCTAATCATGGTATTCGCTATGCCCTAAGACTAAAAAAGGAAGACTATAATAATTTCTTAGATCGAATTAACATGGATGATGCGTACTACGAAAGAATTATAGAAGGTATGTATCTTGTTTTACACGGGGGAACAGCTACATATTATATGAATCGAAATCTTGAGGGGGTAGGTAAAACAGGCACAAGTGAAGCCTTCTATGATAGTGATTCAGATGGTCAAGTTGACACAGAAGTAATAAACTCTACATTTGCCTCATTTTTTCCTCGTGAGTCTCCTAAATATTCATTCGTAATTATTGCCCCAGCGATAACAAATTCATCTACTACATCCTATCCATTTACCCAAAATACAAGTAAGAAAATTTCCTCATTCCTAAGTAATTACTAGTTTTATTTATAAATTAATATGACATTCTAAGATTTGTCAATTATAAATTTTTATGTTATTATAGACACTACAAAAAGACACGAAATTTATAGATTTTTAAAAATTT
>CACXCK010000055.1 GCA_902766135.1 uncultured Erysipelotrichaceae bacterium | reverse complement strand
GTCACTTTCAATAACCACATCTTGAGTAATAAATACAATTATATCTGCTTTACTTTTTAATCCTGCTTTTTCTCTTACTAAACTATGTGAAAATTCACTCTTTTCTATCACATCATAATGATACCCGTTTTCTTTTAATAAAGATTCTGAATTATCACTACTTTTAGTTAATATATAATGTATATCATTTATCTTTACTTTCTTTTGTTTTAACAAAGAAGAATGCAAAGAAACAATATAACGTTCTGCATTATATAACGGACAAATTATATCAATTGTCATTTGCTCATCCTCACCAACTTCTCTATTAATAATACCAAGAATAGCCCATTTTATCAAGGTGTTTTACATTTTCAAACAACGCAAAAAAATATATCTTATTTTAAGATATATTAATTTCTTTATCAGCCCCGATAAGCGCTATTAAAGTTCTACCGTCATTAACTATTATTTCCTCACCATTACTATCTAAATACTTAGTTTGACTATTTCTACTATCTTTTTTCCAAGTAATATTTTCCATCTTACCATTAGTAACAAAGTATCCTTCCCCACTGCCTGTATCATTAAGTTCTAAATATTTAGTACCTTCTTTAGAATAATAAGTAATCTTAACAACAATAATATTTCTAACACTTACTTGTTCTTTTGTATTATGATCAAGTGCTGGTGTATCATTAAAGTTTCGCATATACATCTTTGTTTCATTATCATAAATATAATGTTCAACATTACTAGGCCCATAATTTAATAAAACACTACTAGCTGGTTTTTCACTATCTAAATTTACCTCAAGGGCACTATACTTAATAGGTGGTTCTACTTCACTACTCATCCTATATGAATTACTAACATAATCTTTAATCTTAGCTAAATTAGTATAAACAGTGTGTTCATACGCTAAATTCTCTTTATTATCTCGCCAAAATGGTCCAGCCCCAGTTATCCCATTAACATAGTCTATAGCCCCAGCTTGAAGTTCTTTTTTAGCAAAAACACTCCATCCATAAGCTACAAATATCGCGTCATTCTCATGGGCATAATCTATAAAATTATGTCTAGCACTTCTAATCGTTCCAACATTTACATCAGGTGTGTTTTGATATAGAGCCATTAATCTTGAAGTATTACCTTCTGTTGGAAATTCATATAATATATAACTATTATTTATTCCTTCCTGAACCTTTACAGCTACCGGCGTATTATTTATTACTACCGCAATAGGTCTTGTATGAAGATTCATATCAAATATTTGAATCTTTTTTTCTTCGTGCTTTGGTTCTTCAATTTTCGGCTCTTCCTCATGTACCTCTTCTTCTTTATTTTTATTATTTGTAATTAAATAAACAACTACACCGCCAATAATAAATAACAAAATTACCAATAATATAATAATATTCTTCTTATTCTTCATATATTACTTCGCCCCATCTTTCTTAATGACAGCATAAATAGTATCAAATATAATCTTAATATCTAACAAAATCCCACAGTGATCTATATAATATAATTCCATTTTTATTCTTTCATCATAAGAAATATTACTTCTTCCTTGACTAGCCCAGTACCCAGTTAAACCAGGTCTCATACTTAAAAACTTATTCTTATTCTTTCCGTATACTTCTACTTCATCTTTTACTACTGGTCTAGGTCCAATTAAACTCATATCTCCCATTAATATATTAATAAACTGCGGAAATTCATCAATACTTGTTTTACGTAAAATATTACCTATCTTAGTGATTCTAGGGTCATTATCAATTTTTCTATCTCTTAAATATTCATCTCTTTTTTCTGGATTATTACGAAGCCAATCTTTAAGTATCGCCTCAGCATTAGGAACCATCGTTCTATACTTAAAAATACTTATAAATTTACCATTTTTACCAAGTCTTCGATGTCTATAAAATATACTATGAAAATCCCCTGTACACATATATATTATTTTAATAATCAAAGACATCGGAATTAGAAGTATTATTCCTACAAGGCTACAAAGAATATCAAAAACACGCTTAATAAAAAAATATATCAGCTTCTTACATTTACCCATGCCCACTTATAATCACCTGTTTCATTAGTATTATATCTTAACAAATTAAAAAAGGCAACGTTTTAACTTGCCTATATATTACTACTTTACTCTTTTTAAATACTTTCCATAACTATTTTTAGATAATAGTTCTGCTCTTTTTTCTAATTCTTCTTTCTTTAACCACCCATTGTAATACCCAATTGCTTCAGGTGAACAAACAACTGTATCTTGGTTACTTTCAATAGCTTTAATCATATTAGAAGCTTCAAGTAAACTGTCAAAAGTACCGGTATCAAACCATAAGTAGCCTCTATCAAGAATCTGTGCTTTTAATAATCCTTTCTTTAAATATATATCATTTAAACTAGTTATTTCTAATTCATTTCTTTTAGATGGTTTAACTTCATGAGCAAATTTTGCTACACCCTTAGGATAAAAGTATAATCCTGTAATCGCTATATCGCTTTTAGGATTATCTGGCTTTTCTTCAACACTTAATACTTCTTTTCTATCATTTATTTCCATTATCCCAAATCGTTCTGGATCTTTTACTCTACTTCCAAATATTGTTGCATAACCAAGCGTGGCATTCAAACCCGCTACTAATAATAATTCTTTTAAATTACCACCATAAAAAATATTATCTCCAAGAATCATAGCTGACGAGTCATTACCAATAAAATCCTCCCCAATTAAGAATGCTTCAGCAAGTCCATTAGGGTGGTATTGTACGCCATAACTAATATTTATACCAAACTTACTTCCATCCCCTAAAAGTCTCTTAAAATTATCTTGATCAATCTCTGTCGTAATAATAAGTATATCTCTAATACCAGCTTGCATAAGTAATGCGATGGGATAATAAATCATTGGTTTATCATAAACATTCACTAATTGTTTACTAATACCTTCTGTTATAGGATATAATCTAGTACCAGAACCCCCTGCTAAAATAATACCTTTCATTAAAACCTCACTTTTCTATTTTTATTGTCGTAATAGAATAACCATTAATTGTATCTTCTATTATTCCATCTTTACAAGGTATAACATAATCCCGTAATTCATCACTAACATTTAAAATAATAATGTACTTTGCATCATCTTTAACAAAACTTACAACTTTTAAATCATCTGTATAACTACTACTAACTACTACTCTAGAACCACTTGGAATACCCCCTAAATGTTTTAAATAATCATATATTGGTGTTTCTATATAATCATTCTTATATTTATTAAGAATAATTGGACTCTTACAATAATTAAACTTATGATTAACTCCTCCATTATACTGAAGTAATATATTCCAATCAATAAAGACATTAAGTCCAGAATTAATATTACCAATAATCTCTTTTAAATATAATAAAGCATCTTGAACCCATTTATTTTCATTATATAAAGAATATCCACAACACATTTCAGTACTCAATATCATTAATTTCGGATACTTCTCTCTAACTAATCTTACCTGTTCAAAATAAGAACCTGTATACCAGTGAAATCCAACCCCTTCTATATATTTACTATCTAACATAATAGAATTAACTACATTATATAAATCTTCTTTATTATGCTCCCACAATATTAATTTACAATCACTCTTTTTCTTACTTAAATTAGGTATTAAATAATCACTCATAAACAATTTATAATCATTTAAATCCCATACACATGATTCCCATCTTTGCTTAGCCAAAGGCTCATTTTGAATACTTAAATAATTAATATCTATGCCTTCCCTTTTATAAGCCTCTAAATACTGAATTAAATAATTAGCATAATCATTATAATACTTCTTATCTAAATATCCTCCAAAATAACTATTATTAGTCTTATATTTAGGTGGTGGTGTCCAAGGTGTTGCAAGAATACTAACCTGATAATTATTAACTACTTCTTTTAATAAAGGAAATAATAATTCTCTATCTTTATCTATACTAAACTCTTCACCATCTAAATAAGTATAACTAACAGGCGAAAAATCACATGAGCCAATAGGTATTCTAATATACTTATAATTAAGGCCATTAGTCCCAAAACACGCTTCTAAAAACTTTTTTCTATCATCCTCATCTAAATGCAAAAAACTATTAGTAGAGGCCTGTGTAATAGCCCCACCCATACCTAACCATTCTTGCCTTTTTTCATCATCTATTACTCTTATTTGATACCACTCAGAAAGATTTTCTTCTTTTATCTCTAACTCTTCTTCTTCATAATATTTATTCTTACTTATATCAGTTACATACTTAATTACTTTCATAAATACCTCACTTAACTATATAATAACAAATAATATTATTAAACAAAACAAAAAGATGACTATTTTTGTGAACTATTTGGGGTTCACTTCAATTCGTCATCTTTAAAAAGGCCCTTATAATCTTTCTTCCATTAATGGCATAAAACATAAGATAATTAGTAGTTTTAACATCCCACTTAATTATATAAGTTACCTCTTATTAATAATATCAGTCATACTCTTTGATACTTCATCTAAAGAATATCTTTTTGTTGTATTATTCATTTCATCTTCTGCTTCTTTTAGCTTTTCTAATATATATTTCTCATCCATTTTATCATTTGTATTATTCATTCTATTCGTCATCTTCTTTTTGTAACTTAACAAGTACTTCTCTTGGTTTAGAACCATTCTGAGGTCCTACAATACCTCTTTCTTCAAGTAAATCAATCATTCTAGCAGCTCTATTAAAACCAAATCTAAATTTTCTTTGAATTAATGAAGCACTTATATGTCCTGTTTGAACAGCAAATTCAACTACATCGTTATACATCTCATCATCTGCCTCATCACTTCCTCCACCAGTAGATCCAGTAGAAGGACTATGAACTTCAATATTTTCAAAAGTTGCATCATAACTAGCCTTTTGTTGTGAAACAGTCGCATTAATAACTTTTTCAATCTCACTATCAGATACAAAACATCCTTGAATACGTACTGGTGTATTCTGTCCCATTGGTAAGAATAACATATCACCTTTACCAAGTAATTTTTCTGCTCCACCAGCATCTAATATTGTTCTTGAATCTATTTGACTTGCTACCGCAAAAGCTATACGTGATGGAATATTACTCTTAATTACTCCGGTAATAACATCTGTACTAGGTCTTTGGGTTGCCGTAATTAAATGTATTCCTGCTGCTCTTGCAAGTTGGGTAATTCTTTGAATAGACTCTTCTACTTCTTTTCTTGCGGCAACCATAAGGTCTGCCATCTCATCAATTATAACAACAATATAAGGCATCTTTTTATCAGGACTAGTTTTAACTATTTTTTGATTATAGTCTTCAATCTTTCTTACTTGTTCATCAGCAAATAATTGATATCTCTTATCCATCTCTTGAACAATCTTTTGTAAAGTAGCACTAGCTTTCTTCGGATTAGTTACAACAGGACATAATAAATGTGGTACTCCATTATAATTAGATAATTCTACTTGCTTTGGATCCACTAATACTAACTTTACTTCATCAGGTCTATAACGCATTAAAATACTGATAATAATTGAATTAGTACATACTGATTTACCAGAACCAGTAGAACCAGCAACAAGTAAATGGGGCATCTTGGAAATATCAGCAATTCTAGGTACACCCTCTAAATCTTTACCAAGAGCTACTTGAATTCCTCCCTTAGCACTAAGCATTTCATTACTACCAAGTATCTCTCTAATTTTAACTGGTGCAACCTTCTGATTAGGTATTTCTACCCCTATTGTACTTTTACCAGGAATAGGTGCCTGTATACGTACGTCTTTAGCGGCTAAAGCTAAAGCTATTTCTTTGTTAATTGAACTAATTCTTGAAACCTTAGTACCAGATGGCACCACCACTTCAAATTGTGTTACCGCAGGCCCTGTATGAATATCAACAACTTTACCATGAATTTGAAAATCCTCTAAAGCTCTTTCTAAGTTTTGTTTAGTAGTAAGTAAAAACTGATTAGAATTAGTTTTCTTTTTCTCTTCTGGTTTATCAAGTAAATTTAAACTTGGTAATTGATAATTAGGATTACTTGGAATACTCATTGATGGAACTACGACATTACTTGTACTCTCTTCCACCTTTGGTTTCTTTAATTCATCTAAACTACTAATAACTCTTGATGGTTCCTCATCTTGTGCTCTAAGTCTTGCCTCTAATGCTTTTTCTTTTCTAGCTACCTCATCTAAGTCTTCCTCTTCATCTTCATCATCACTAATACCATGTTCATGTTTAAATGGATTTGGTACTTTACTAACTCCTTTATTAAGCATCTCAGAAAGATTAAAATTAAATAATAATACTAAAGCAAAAAGTCCTACAAATAGTAAAACAATATAAGTACCATTTAAACCAAAAAATGAATAACTTACAAATGAAAAAGCTGCTCCAAATATTCCTCCCCCAATGGTAATTGAAGCCTGTCCACTACTCATCAAAGAATCAGCTGGTCCAATCGAACTAACCCGCGCTGTATAGTTTTGAAGTGTTGCTTCAAATATTTCTTTTGGGGCACTTACCTTTGTAGCAAATGATAAATGACTAAGGGTTAAAATTACAAATATAGCTAAATAAAGGCCAATACATCTGGCACTAAAAAAATTAGGAAGCTTCCTTTTAAGTAACATATAAAATCCCATAATTAGTACAAAAAGTAGTAATGCTGGCCACCACTCACCAAGCAAAAACATTGCAAATTTTTTTAGCAACGCCCCAACAGGTCCAAACCCAAACCCGATTAAGCCAATTAATATCATTATAAGCCCAGTAAGTTCTACACTATAGCCATCACTTTTCTTTTCACTAGAACTAGTTTTTCTTTTTTTTGCCATATCTTACTCACCTACCATAATTATAGACTAGAAACAAAAATAATGCAAATCACATTTGCATTATTTTACAATTAACTAATAACGAGTTCTAAAATTTACTTAATAAATCTATTAATCTAGTATTCTTATAAATTGCTTCCCTACCTACCTTTTCAAAATCCAAAAGACCAACATCAACTAAACTATTTAAATATGTTGCAGCCGTTTGTCTTGTAACTCCACATCTAACTTCGATATAATTAATTCTAGTATACACCTCAAAGAATAATGAATCTAATAGTTCATCAGAATATATTTATTGTTCTTTATTCTTATTAATGTAATTGCTTAAATATAAAATAGGATTATCCAAATGATTATTTAATACTAAATATAAAACATTTAATATCCTCCAAGTCCTTCCATTTCCATCTCTAAATGATGCCTTAGTCAAATACATTAATCAATATTTTGTTTCAAAGTAAGTTCAGATGAGGCAAACCCGCAATTTTTATAAAATTTAATAGCATTTAATTATTTCATTCTTCATTCCTACTAAATTCTATTAATTCATCAAAATCAGATAAATAATTTTGATCCTGTTTTATTCTATATTTCTCATATTCTGATAGAG